>NZ_JBBMMD010000047.1:0-156925 GCF_037844525.1 Tepidibacter sp. Z1-5
ATTTGTTTTGGGATTAAGAGCTATAATTTTTCCAAATTAGAGATTTGATCAATTGGTATTTTATAGTGAATAAATAATTACATTTGTACGAAATTTAGGTAGTTAGGTTTTTTCTATAAAACTATTAAGAGAAATCTTATAAATTTATATGAGGTAAATAATATGAAGAAGAATATATGGAAATTATTGCTACAGGATTTAAATAATAGTTTTTATTTTATAGACTGTTTGTCTGTTTTATTTGACAAGCAGTCTTTTTTTAATAGTAAATTTAGCTTGAATTTGTAAATTAAAGTTGAATTTAATTTTAATATAGGATAACACTAAGCTATGAATTGGTTTTTAAACTTAATAAAAATAGTTGAATATTGAATATACTTATCATATTTAATCACAAAGCATAGAAAAATATATATTATAAGGAAAAATAAAATTTTATAAAAAAAATTGTCAAAAGATATAGAATTTTCTTAAATTCTATTATATAATGTATTAAATTAAAATTTCGGCTATAATTTCGGGACGGGATTAAAATTAAAAAGGAGGTAGAGATTATGATGGAGAAGAAATATGGTCTTTGGACCACGGTTGCCATGGTTATTGGTATAGTAATAGGGTCAGGAGTATTCTTTAAGGCTGACAATATTCTTATGGCTTCAGGAGGCAATGTAAAAACAGCTTTAATTGCTTGGTTAGTGGGAGCGATTTCTATGATTTTCGGAGCTTTAGTTTTTGCAGAGTGTTCTAATAGATTTGAAAGGTCTAATGGAATAGTTGACTATGCTGAGGGCATAGTTTCAGAGAGATTTGCTTATTTAATAGGTTGGTTTAATGCAATTATTTATTATCCAGCACTAGCTGCGGTACTAGCGTGGGTAGCTGCTAATTATACTGCTATTTTATTTAATCAAGAAGGTAATTTTGTATGGATTATGTCTGCTGTATATATGTTAGGAATATATGCTATGAACTACTTATCACCGATATTATCAGGAAAATTTCAGGTTGCTTCAACAGCAATTAAGGTAGTTCCTTTAATTATTATAGCTATAGTTGGTATATTCCAAGGCGTTAATAATGGAATCTTAGTTGATAATTTTTCTGCAGCTACGAGTGCAGTAGGTGGAGGAAATGGATTTGCAGCTGCAGTTCTTGGAACAGCATTTGCATATGAAGGATGGATTATTGCAACAACAATTAATGGAGAAATAAAGGATTCTAAAAAGACTCTTCCGAAAGCTCTTATATTTGGAAGTTTAACTATAGTAGTTATATATATTTCATATTTCCTAGGAATAGTTGGAATTATTCCAGCTGAGACTATTTTGGAACAAGGAGATAATGCTGTTAATACTGCTGCTAGTGTTGTATTTGGAAGTTTAGGAGCATCTGTTCTTACTGCATTCATAATAGTGTCTTGTTTAGGTACTCTTAATGGACTTATACTTGGAGGTTCTCGTTCTTTTTATTCATTAGCTATTCGTGGACAAGGTATAAAGCCGGAGATTTTTTCGAAAGTAGATAGTAAAACTAATATGCCTACTAATTCTGCTATGGCAAGTTTTGGGTTAATTTGTGCATATTTAGTAGTTTGGTATATGAATTTTGCAGGATTATTTCCTGGTGGAATGTTCATAGATGTTTCAGAGTTACCTATAGCTTTAATTTATGCATTTTATATTGTTATTTATATTGCATTTATGATTAAAATGAATGACTTATCAACTATGAAAAGAATTGTTATTCCTATGCTTGCACTTATGGGTGCTGCGATAGTTGTATACGGTGGACTTTCTAAGGCTTCTGTAAAAGTTGATTTAGGTATTTCTGTTGTTGTATTCCTTTCAGGTTTATTATTTTATAGAAAAGAAGCAAAATAAAAATTGTATAGGATTTAAACTTAAAATAGTAATATTCTAAAAAAAATTAATAAAGCTAGTGATGTTAAAGACGATGATTTCTGTATAAAACAGGAATCATCTTTTTTTTGTTGTATTGATATACATAGCTAGTAAAATGGACATTAAAGAATAATTGTAAAAAAATGAAAAATATTATACAATATCTAGTAATATTTAAATTGAATAATAAAATAGTAGGTTTGTTATGGTTGATGATTTTAGTGTTTAAATTAAAAGGAGTTGTACTTAATGAAAATATACATATTTGGACTTATTGTTATTATTTGGAGCTGTGTATATTATGATAATAAAGTAAAAAAGATGATAGATGATTCAAAAATTATATTTTCATCATTTGGGGTAAAGTATAATATGATTGGATTTACAATTCTTATAACGTTTATGTTCTTTTTAGATGATTTAGATATATATGAGGTTTTAGCTATGTGCACTATTAATTATTGGGATCTTTGTAAAATGCGATTGGTTATACATTCTGATGGAGTAATTCTTAAAATGAAGAATTATAAATATGAAAATATAAAATTTTATAAAATATGTGTTCACTCTAGTAAAAAATTTAAGTTGATGTTATTAATATATGACAAAGATGAAAAAGCGTACAAAAATGTATATAAAAATGTTGTACTAAGATGTGAGTATAGAGATGAAGTAATAAATGCGTTTAAAGGAAATGTTAAAGGTAGCGCAGGAGCTGGTTGTGACAATTAAGCATGAAAACTATATTTAAAAGGGAGCGGTTTTATGGATTTGAATAGAAGAGAATTAGATTTAATATCACTTAGTTTGTTTAGATTAACAATAGAGAAGAAAGCATTACTAGGAGATAGAAAAGATAAAGATTTGATTGAAATGGTAGAAGAATTAGAAAAATTAAGTTCTAAAATTGATACTGAAAGACTTATAAAATAATGTTTATTTCAAAAATTAATATAAATATTTTAGTATAAGGATAAAATTTATGTAAATTAAAAATAATATAACTAATATCAAAATGAGAGTTTGAATTAAAACTCTCATTTTGATATATAGAATAGTACAAACTAAATTTTGTTTGGAGGAAAATGTATGAATATTATAGAGATGTGGAGTGAAGTTCTTAAAAACAGTAATAACTTAAGAAAAAATATAAAAAATATAGATATAAAACAATATAATTTAAATGATCTAATAAAATATATCCAAGAGTATTTTGATAATGTTAAAAATTTCAAAAGTTTAATATCTGACGAAAATCCCAGTACCCAATATAAAATATATAATGCATATTTAGAAGCTAATATAGGTGTTATAGCTATTGAATTTATGAATCTTAAAGAAAAAAATATGGAGGCATATAATACTCTGATAAATAGTATAGATGGTTTTGATATAAAAGATTTAGTCTATTATAATGAAAAGCTTATACAGGATTATACACCCTATGATATTTATATATTAAGTGGGGAAAATGATAAAGAATACAATGGATGGTATTAAATATATGAAATTCCAAAAACAAAGTAGAAATATTGAAAAAAATGTATAAAATTAAAAAAAATAAAGTAGAAATATTGAAAAAGTTGAAAAAAAATGGTAGAATGAAATAAGAAAACAAAATACTTAGGTACAGAGAATGATGAGGAAAAACACCTAAAAATAACAAGCGTTAGCTTGTAATTTGGGTGTTTTTATTTTTGCACACAAGGAAAAGGTTTTCTAAAAAATAAAGGAGGAACAATGTTATGTTTGAAATTTTTAAACCTGCACCAGCTATCGAGCGTATGGCAGAATCTGAAATCGATAGCGAGTATAAAAAACATAGGGCTCAGGTATTTTTAAGTATTTTTATTGGTTATGCGGCATATTATTTCATAAGAAAAAACTTTAATATGGCTGTACCTTATTTGATTGAAACTTATGGGTTTACTAAAACTCAAATTGGTTTGGTTGGTTCAGCACTTGGGTTATCTTATGGTATTAGTAAGTTTATAATGGGGAACATATCTGATAGATGTAATCCGAGATATTTTATGTCGGCAGGACTTATTTTATCTGGTATTGTAAATTTATTATTTGGATATGCATCATCTATGACTATGTTATTTGTATTAATGTTTTTAAATGGATGGTTCCAAGGTATGGGATGGCCTCCATGTGGAAGAACTATGACTCACTGGTTTTCGGATAAAGAACGTGGAATTAAGATGTCTGTATGGAACGTTGCTCATAATATAGGTGGAGCTTTGGTTCCAACTTTAGCATTAACAGGTTTAACTATCTTCTCTACTTGGAGAGGAATGTTTTACTTCCCAGCTATACTATCTATAATTATAGGTTTTGGAGTTTTGATATTTTTAAGAGATACACCTCAATCGGTTGGACTTCCACCAATTGAAGAGTATAAAAATGATTATCCAAGTATAAAAGTGGATGATAGAGAAAGAGAGTTATCAAGTAAGGAAATACTATTTAAGTATGTTTTTAATAATAAATATATATGGTATATTGCAATAGCTAATATTTTTGTGTATTTAGTAAGATATGGGGTTATGGATTGGATTCCTATTTATTTAAAAGAGGTAAAAGGATTTAATATAAAAGAAGCAGGAGTTGCATTTGCTTTATTTGAATGGGCAGCTATTCCAGGAACTATTATTGTTGGATGGCTAAGTGACAAGGTATTCCATGGAAGAAGAGCTCCTATGGGAGTCATTTGTATGGTAGGAGTAATTGTTGCTGTATTCATTTATTGGAAGAGTGATAGTGTTATGGCTATTAATATAGCAGTCGCTTCTGTTGGAGCTTTAATATATGGACCTGTTATGTTAATAGGTGTTGCTGCACTTGATTATGTACCTAAAAAAGCAGCTGGTACTGCCGCTGGATTCACAGGATTATTCGGATATGTAGGTGGAGCAGTTTTAGCAAATGCTGCTGTAGGAGCAGTGGTAGATAGAATGGGATGGGACGGAGGATTTAAGTTTATTTTAGGATCTTGCGTAATGGCTATAATATTCTTATCTCTTACTTGGAATACTCATGATAGATCTAAAGAAAATATTGAACAAACGGCTTAATAACATAAAACCACCGCGATGCGGTGGTTTTTATATTATTTCAAAGGTAGTATTTACTTGTGCAGAAACTTCTATAAGTCCACTTTGAATAGGTGGTGCACTACTTTTAACAGCGTAAGTTGTAGGATATACTTGAACTTGACCGAATGAGGTTTCTTTTATGCTTGAAGGTATATTATTAACTCTTGTATTTAAGGATTTTGCTACATTATTTGCTTTTTTTACAGAGTCTTTAACTGCTAGATCTAAAGCTTTATCATAGTAATGTTTTTCATTGGATAATCTAAAGTTTACTCCTCCCTCTATATTTGCTCCATTTTTAATAGCTACATCGTAAACCTTTCCTACTTGATTAATATCTTTTACTGTTACTTGAAGTACATGTCTTACTTCATAATTTCTAAATTTTTGTTTTCCGTTTATATAGTCGTAGTTTATATTTACTGAATAATCTATAGTTTGTATATCCTCATCTTCTATTCCTATGTTGTTTAAAGCTTTGATTACGTTGTTTGACTGTTTTGTGTTTTCGGTTTGAGCTTTTTGTAGATTCTTATCTTGTGTTACAACTCCGATTATTACTGTTGCCATATCTGGTGGTACTTGTATAGATGCGGTTCCTACAACTGATATTGTTCCATAACGATCAGGTTTCTTATCTTCATTTCTATTCATTGTAGGTCTTTTTGTGTATGAAGGTGTATATGGAATCATTGTAATCCTCCTTTTGAAATTCTGTAATGAATACTATTATAGTATGAATAATAATTATATCTTGTGAATGAGTTTTTGTATTAATTGTACTAATTGGAATTTATATTCATGTTATAGTTTGTAATTTTGTTGTAGAATAGATGTATTACATAGGTAAATGAAACTTTTTTGATTAAAAGTCGTCTAATAAGTATAAGGGGCTTTTAAGTTTAAGGAGGGTAGGTTTTGGATTTAAATGAAAATGAATTAATTAAAAGATGTATAGATGGGGATGTTGATGCGTTTGAAAAGCTTATAGATAAGTATAAGCAGACTTCATACAATATAGCCTTGGGAATTGTAAAAAACCCTGATGATGCTATGGATATATCTCAAGAAGCCTTGATTAAGGTGTATAGGTATATTAAAAATTTCAATCAGAAATCTTCTTTTTCAACTTGGCTCTATAGAATAGTTATGAATACTTGCCTTGATTATATAAAGAAGAATGAGAAAAACAAGGTTATACCTATAAATGAAGAGATTATAAATAATCAAGAGACTTATATAGAGAGCAACCCAGAAAAAATATTAGATAAAAAAATAGAGACTCAACAAATACGGGATGCAATAGAGAAATTATCACCTATTCAAAAAAACGCAATTATATTAAGAGATATACAGGGTTTTAGTTATGAAGAAATAGCTAATATAACAGAGTGTTCACTTGGAACTGTTAAATCGAGGATTAAGCGAGGTCGGGAAAATCTGAAAGAGATATTAAAAGAAAGTATGAAGGAAGAATGTTTTGGTTAAAGAAAGGAGATATGATATGAACTGTGATAAATTCAGAGAAAATATTTCTTATTACATAGATGATATTTTAGATCATAATGATAAGCGTGAATTTGAAGATCATATGAATGATTGTGAACAGTGCAAATGTGAGTATGAACAAATGCTTGTTTTGATAGATAGTTTAAATAGTATTGAGCAGGTTCCACTACCTGACAATTACGATGAAACATTAAGAAAAAAATTAAACAATGAGAAAGTTAAAGTGAAGAAGAAATGGAGCAAATATATGTACATTGCAGCATCTGTGGCTATAGTATTTTTTAGTGCACAAAATATTGACAAGATAAAGACTTTAGATGTTCAAGAAAATCCTAACATAGAGGTCAGTGAATATTCTAATCAAGAAGGTGTACAACAAAGTCCGATGCAAAATAGTGATAAGGCAAATACTAAAGGTGATAATAATACTAAAGAGATGAATATAGCATCCAATAAATCTGATGATAAAAAAACTAATAACAGTGTACCTAATAAAAAAGAAGTTGCATCCACTTATAGTATGAAACCTCCTATTGATAATGAACCATCTGTTGATAATGAAACGTCTGTTCAAAATATAGAAACAGTTCAAAAAGAACAAGATGATAATAATATAATGAGTATACAAATGGCTTCAGATGAACCTTTGGGAAAAAATAGTAGAAGCATAGCTCAATTTAATATGAATAATGAATATCAAAAGAATGTTAAGGTAGGAGATGATTTTGATATTACACTTGAAAATCCAAAGGGAACTAGTTATTCTATGATATGTGATGATGATAATAGTTTGATAGAGCTTATATCACAGAGTGTTTCTGAAACTGAAGAAGTGGATTCGTATACATGGAAGTTTAAAGCAATCAAAGAAGGTAAGATTAAGATAAGTTATATACAACATGATAAGACTGATAAAAATAAGGTTTATAATGAAGTAGTATATGAAATAAATATACAGGAATAAACGAATTTACACTATAGTTTTGATTTGCTAATTATTAAATAAAAGGGGCTGTCTCAAAATAGAAAGTAATTTCTAGAGCGAGACAACCCTTTTTTATGCATAAATTGGTAATTGGGAAAAGAATATGTTATCATAATGCTGTGTGTATAAAAATGGAAAATAAAAACAGGGGGGATTTAGGTGAAAAACAAAAAAATATTTTTAATGTTGTTTATATTTACTTTTACATTAACTAGCTTTGTAAATTCATATGCTGATTCTAATATTTCAAAAGATGATGCAAAACAAACAGCAGTTAAATTTATTAAAGAAAATTTTAATATTCAAATTGATGATGAAAAATTTGAGACTAAAATTAGATCTATTGATAATAAATATAATGGAAAGTCAGTGTGGGATATTAGTTGGCATAGTGAAAAAGATATAGATATTGATGTTAGCGTAGATGCAAATAGTGGAAAAGTAATATGGGTTGATAAAGATGATTATAGTGATGAATCAGCTCGTATAGCAAAAATTACAAAAGAAGAAGCAAAAAAAATAGCAGAAGATTTTTTAAAAAAAATAAATCCAAATGAATTTAAAGAAATAAGATTTTTAGATACTTATGAATATGATTATAAAGATCCTGTAAGAAATTATGATTTTACATATTTAAGAAGAGTAAATGGAATAGACTACATTAATAATGAGATAAGTGTAGAAGTAGATGGAGTAACAGGAAATATTAATTCATATAAAAAAAATTGGGAAGAAAATTTAAATTTACCAGATTCTAAAGATATAATAGAAAGTAATAAAGCAAAAGAAATATTAAAAAAAGATACTAATATGACTATTGTGTATACATCTTTTGATAGATTTGATAAGGAAAATATAATGCTTTTATACAAACCTAATTATGACAGACCTAATAATTTAAGAGCAAGAATGGTTGATGCAAAAAAAGGAATAGCTATTGATTATAATGGAAATGAAAAAATAGAAAATTTAAAAACAAAGGATATAACTAAAGAAGAAAAAGAAAAAATATTAAATAGTGTTAAAAATATAGAAAAATTCAGCAAAGAAATAAACGAAAATGAAGCAGAAACTGCAATAAAGCAAAAGCTAAAAGAATTATTAAATAAAGATTTTGAGTTAGAATCTTTAATGTATATGGAAGATGAAAATTATTATAGAACAAATGGAAAAAAAGTATGGCAGGCTTGTTTTAGTAAAAATGATTCTGATGAAACTTATGGTGAAGGTAAAATAATAATAGATGCTCTTACTAAAGAGGTTATACATTTGGATTTATACAACTTTGAAGAAGGTAAAAATATTAGTCCAAAATTAACTTGGGAAGAAGGATATGATAAAGCAGTAGATATAATAAAGAATTATTATCCTAATAAAATAATGGATATAGATACAAAACAAAACTATGTAGAAACTTATTTTTATGATGAAAATGGAAATAAAGTATATCCTTTAGACTATGAATACAAATTTTACAGATTAGTAAATGGAATAAAATATGAGGATAATTGTATAGGTGTTAATATAAATGCTAAAACTGGAGAAATAAATAGTATAGAATATAAATGGAATAAAGATATTAATTTTTCAAGTAATGAAAAAATAATAGATAAAGATAAAGCTAAGGATATATATTTTGATAATCATAATATTAAACTTAAGTATGAAAGAATTAGGTATGATAAAAATATGGGAGATAAAGGAAAAGTCACTTTATTATATGATCTAGAACCATTAAGAGGAAAATATGATTTTTATAGTTTAGATGCAGTTAGTGGGAAATTTATAGATTATGATGGAAATGAAATAACTAAAGAGGAGAATAATTACAAGGATAAAATAAAAGGACATTGGGCAGAGAAAGAACTTAGTATACTTAATGATAGTGGTATAATAAATATTAATAGCTTTGAAGATAATAAAGAACTTACAAAAATGGATGCAGTAAAAATGCTTGTAAATTCAAGAGGATATTATCCAAATTATTCAGATAAAAATAATGAACTTAAATTTAAAGATATACCAAAGGATAGTGAGGATTATTATTATATCCAATTAGCTGTAGAATATAATTTGATAGAGAACAAAGAAGAAAACTTTAAGCCAAATGATAAAGTAACTAGAGAAGAAATGGCTAAAATGATTGTAAAGCTTATAGATAAAGATAAAATGGCAAATATGAAAGGTATATATTCACTTGGATTCAAAGATGAACAAAATATAGGAGAAGATTATAAAGGATATGTAGCTGCATGCAAAGGTCTTGGAATAATTAGCGGAAATGATGGAAACTTTAGACCAAAAGATAATGTAACTATGATTGAAATGACTATATCTATTTATAAGGCTCTTTCAAATACAAATATAAGATAAGTTTTTAGTCACAATATTGTTATTAGGCAATATTGTGACTTTTATTTTTAAAAAATTTAAAGAGAAGAGGAACTGCTTTTTCCAATGATTTATTAAATCATTTTGAGACAGCTCTTTTAAGATTATTTTTTTATTTGTTTATCTATTAATCCAGTGGCGTGGCCCATAGGACATACTTGACACCAGCTTCTTGGCTTAAATATTACACCCATTATAATACCTACTAAAAGAGAGGCCATCATAAATCTGAAAATTGAAAAACCTATTTTTTTAATATCAAGACCTGCATGTATTAAAGATATAGTAAGCATTATAAACATTAAGCTAAGTAGTACGTTTTTTACAGTATTACTTCTAAATGATTTAGGTAAATTGTTTTGAAGACTTATGTTATTTAAAAATTTACCTAATAATGATCCACGAGGGCAGTAGTGGGAACAATGAACTTTACCTCTTCCTTTAATAGCATGATACATTGGTACTGTCATGCAAATAAATCCTAAAATTCCGAATCTGATATCCAAAATTGATAATGTTATAAATAAAATCATAAAAATCCATGACCAATTCATATGTGATTTTTTATTTTTATTAGTATTTTTTTTCATTATGAAAACCTCCTTGAAGTTCAATAATTATTATATTCATATATTACGATATATGGATGGAGATGTCAATGATTATTTTGAATATTAATCTATTATGAAGATAAAAAGCACGCATTTTAAATTTGTAATACATAGTATATAAGAGTAAATTAATTATAAGTAATCAAGTATAAGAGGTGATAATATGGAGTATATACAAGCCAAAAAGTATGATTTTGAAGATATAAACGGGATGACATTAAAACAATTAAGTCAACATTATAAGCTTTATGAGGGTTATGTTAATAAGGTGAATGAAATATGGACTATATTAAATGAAAACAAATTATATGAAAATCCGAATACTACTTATAGTGATACGAGAAGTCTGATGCTTGGACAAAGTTATGCTGTTGATGGAGTTAAGCTACACGAATTGTATTTTTCTAATTTAGGTGGAGGAAATAATATGCCTTATGGAGATATACTTAATGAAATACAAAAAAAATATGGCTCATATGAATTTTTTAAAGAAAGATTTAAAAATATAGGTTTATCGATGAGGGGATGGGTAGTTTTATCTATTGATTCCTTAGATAATAATCTTCATATATATGGGCTTGATGAACATGATGTAGGTGCTGTTCTAATGTCTTATCCACTTTTAGTTATGGATGTATATGAACATGCCTATATGATTGATTTTGGTATAGACAGAAAAAAATATATTGGTGTATTTATTGAAAATATAAACTGGGATATAGTAAATGAAAGGTTGAGTAATTATAAAAAAATTAATAAAGATTTTCCTAGAAAATATAGATGTATTCCTGATGAGATTAATATAGAAAAAACGTATGGTTGGGCTAATTATTGCAAAGACTAAAAAAACTATGATTTTTAATCATAGTTTTTTGTATTAATATAGACAATGACGTATTCCTAGAAAATATAAAAAACTCTGAAAAAATAATATGAAGAGGAGCAGTTAATATGGATGAAAGACAGAATATGATGGGAAGTTATCCTATAAATAAACTTTTATTAAAATTTTCTATACCAGCTATAATAGGTATGCTTGTGATGGCTTTATATAATATAGAGGATGGTATATTTATAGGTAGAGGAGTTGGAGCTTTAGCTTTAGGTGGAGTTATTATTTATTGCTTTAAAAAACTATAGAATACAAGAAGAATTTTAATATGTAGTAACTTATGTTACCGAAAAAAATATTTAAAAAGACTATAATATGGGTATAATAAAAAACATAGTTTATTTGAACAAATAGAGGTGAAAATAATGGGAGCACATTTTGGGAATTTACAAAAGATAAAAGGTGGGAAGAGGACGTTTGCTATAACACCTCATATACCAGGTGGTTTTATAACTTCAGATACAATGATAAAAATAGCAGACACTGCTAAAAAATATAATGGAATACTAAAGATAACATCTGGACAGAGAATAATGATAACTAATTTAAAAGAGGAAGATTTAAGCAGTATATGGAAAAAGTTGAATATGAAGCCGGCTGTTAAGAATCAGTATTCAATAAAAAATGTAGAGATGTGTCCGGCTGGTTTTTGTAAAAGGTCTAAGGAAAATACTATAAGAATAGGTATGAAGATAAGTAAAAACTTTCATGGAAAAGAAATGCCAAATAGAACTAAAATAGGTGTTGCAGGATGTAGAAATGCGTGCACTAGTGTATATGCAAAAGATTTAGGGGTAATAGCTACTAAAGAAGGGTTTATTATAACAGCAGGTGGAAGTGCAGGATTTCATCAGAGAATGTCAGATATAATATCCGAAAAGCTAAGTGAAGAAGATGCATATAGATTAGTGGAGATTATACTTGATTATTATAATGAAAATGCTTTGATGGGTGAAAAGTTAGGATTTTTTATAGATAGAATAGGTATAGAAAAATTTAAAAATGATGTAGTTGAAAAATTATAAATATATGGTAATATTATATATATATATAATAAGGAGGTAATTTAATATGAAAATAACTAAAGATATGTTAATAGGAGAGCTTTTAAGAATAAACCCTAATGCAGCACCAATACTTATGGGATTTGGAATGGGATGCATAGGATGCCCTTCTGCTCAAATGGAAAGTTTAGAAGAAGCTGCTGCTGTTCATGGTATAAATTTAGATGAATTACTTAAGAAGTTAAATGAAGGAATAGAGTAAATATTAATTTTGGATAAAAATTGTATAAATTAATACTTAATGGATAAAATAACCTCTAAAAGGAGGTTATTTTTATGTTTGAGAAAAAAAGATCTTCCAAAATTCCTATTTTGCTTATTGCTATATTGACCCTTGTTGGAGGGTTTTATATGGGAAAGATACTTGAAGACGAAGATAGAAATACACCTGTTACTAAAACCGTACAGGCTGAAGAAGAACAGAAAGTTAAAATTGAAGCTGTTAACAAAAAAGAAGAGGTATTAGTAGATAAAGATGCTGTTATTAAAATAACTACTAAATACGATAAGTGTGAACATGTAGAAACCACAGAAAATCCTGTTTCGAAAGATGTTGTTGGATTAAGTGAGACGGAATTTAAAGAATACATGAAGAAGAATTATTCTCAATTTAGATTGCTAAGTTTTAAGTCTAAGGAAATCGACTTATTAAAGGAAATAACTAGTTATTGCGATAAGCATTATGAAATAGGTGAGGACAATGGATACATAATCATATACAAATATGATGAAAAAGGAAATAAGAATGTATTTAAAAAAACAGAATCTTCGATAACTTCTCTTCCTTCTATAGATCAAGAACAGATAAAATCTGGTCTTATATTAAATTCTCTAGAGGAGCTCAATGAAAGACTTGAGGATTTTGGAAGTTAAAATAAAGCCTATGATATTCACTATTGGATATCATAGGTTTTATTATTTTCAAAAGTATTATATAATTATGTAGAATATATGTTTGGGAGATGAAGCGATGATTGTACTTGGAATTGATCCGGGGATTGCCATACTTGGATATGGTATTATAGAGTATAAAGGAAATAATTTTAAGGTTATAGATTACGGGTCTATACAGACATCTTCTAAGTTAGATGTATTTAAAAGACTTGAAAAGATATATGCAGGATTAGATATATTGATAAAAAAATACAATGTAGATGAGATTGGAATAGAGGAACTGTTTTTTAATAAAAATGTAAAGACAGCTATAACTGTAGCGCAGGCTAGAGGGGTTGCTATGCTTGCTTGTGCTCATAATTATATAAAGACGTATGAATACACTCCTTTGCAGGTTAAACAAGGTGTAGTCGGCTATGGAAGGGCAGATAAGGCTCAGGTTCAGATTATGGTTAAGTCACTTCTTAATTTAAAAGAAGTTCCAAAGCCTGACGATGTAGCAGATGCATTAGCTGTTGCTATATGTCATTGCCATTCTAATAAACTTGAAAAAATAATAGGATAAGAGGGAGGATATTATGTATCAGTATATAAAAGGTATAATAGAAGAGATTAATATTGATTTTATAGTTGTAGAGTGCAATGGAATAGGTTATAGGATAAACACTTCTCAAAATACTACATGTCAGGTTAAAAAAGGTGAGCAAGTAAAAATATACACAAAGCTTATAGTAAGAGAAGATGATATGAGTATATGTGGTTTTAAAACTCAGGAAGAACTTAAAATGTTTGAACTTTTAAATTCTGTCTCAAAGATAGGTCCTAAGGTAGCACTTTCTATATTGTCATTTGCAGAACCTAAAAGATTAGGAGCTTTTATATTGAGTGAAGATATAGCTTCTTTATCTAAGGCACCTGGAGTTGGAAAGAAAACTGCTGAGAGAATGATACTTGAGCTTAAGGATAAGATAGACAAGCATAATGTGGATTTTGAACAAACACTATTTACTTCATCTAACAGAAATATACTTGAAACAGATGAAGCAACTCAAGCCTTAGTTGCGCTTGGATATTCTTTAGCTGAGGCAAAAGATGCTGCTAATAAGTGTAAAAAGGAATGTTTTGATACTGAAGAACTTATTAAGAAGTGTCTTATGTATTTGATGAAGTAGAGTAAGGAGGAATTGGATGTTTAGCGAAGAGGATAGAATTATAACTTCTGGTATGAAAAGTGAAGATGTTGATATAGAAAGTAGTTTAAGACCTAAAAGTCTTAATGATTATTTAGGACAAGAAAAGACTAAGGAAAAGCTTAAAATATTCATAGAGGCAGCAAAAAATAGAGGGGAACAGTTAGACCATGTTTTGTTATATGGACCACCAGGGCTTGGTAAGACGACTCTTTCTACTATAATATCTAATGAGATGGGGGTTAATATAAGGATAACGTCGGGTCCGGCGATTGAGAGAGCTGGTGATTTGGCAGCTATACTTACTAATTTGAATGAAAATGATGTTTTGTTCATAGATGAGATACATAGAATAAATAGAAGTGTTGAGGAAGTATTGTATCCTGCCATGGAGGATTTTTGTCTGGATATAATTATTGGAAAGGGGCCGTCTGCAAGGTCTATAAGGCTTGATCTTACAAAATTCACATTGATAGGAGCGACTACAAGAGCGGGTATGCTTACATCTCCTTTAAGAGATAGATTTGGAGTTATATGTAAGCTTGATTTATATAATGTAGATGAGCTTTCTAGTATAGTTAAAAGGTCAGCAGGTATACTTGGTTGTGATATAGATGAGAGAGCTGCTATTGAAATTGGAAAAAGATCAAGAGGAACACCTAGAATCGCAAATAGGTTGTTAAAGAGGGTTAGAGATTATGCACAAGTTAAGGGAGATGGTATGATAACTGAGGAAATAGCAAATCTTGCTCTTGAAATGCTAGAGATTGATTCTTTAGGCCTTGATTATGTAGATAAAAAGCTTATGATGGATATAATCGAAAAATTCTCAGGAGGACCTGTAGGGCTTGATACTCTTGCAGCGTCAATAGGTGAGGATAGAAACACTATAGAAGATGTTTATGAGCCTTATTTAATACAATTAGGATTTATAGATAGAAGGCCTCGAGGTAGGGTTGCTACTGCTAACGCTTATAAGCACTTTAATATTCCATACGAAAAGTAGTTATTAAATTTATATATTATGGGGTGTATATTGATGTGGAAATATAGGTCTAAATTTGTTAATATAGTTATTGTGTGTTTTATATTTAATTTATTTGCAATTGATTCTTTTGCAAGTATTAATGTGCCCGAGTATTTAAAAATAGGACTTGAGTATGGTAGTTCTGCATTACCAAGGGTTGATTTGGGTTCTGATAATGGATTTGAGATTGGGATTTTAAAAGAAGGTAGAATAGAAAAATTTATTGAACTTGATGAGACTAAATTAACTGCAAAAAATGAAGAATCTATATATTATATAAAAATAGTACAAGACTATGATAATATACAAGAGGCTTTGAGTGTTCAACAGAAGTTGGAAGAAAACAATATAACTTCTTTTATATTTTATGATGGTAACTTTAAAGTATATATAGGTAGTTATTTAGATCAAAATAATGCACAAAATTATAAAAATGAAATATCAGATGATTTATCAGATTTTAATCTTGAGGTCGTTAGTTCTGATTACAACTTTGTTCAAATTATGGATGGAAATAATATTGTTTTTATGTATGATTCTAATAAAGAAATATGTATATATCCTAAAGTAGGTATAATGACAATCAAAGGTAAGAAGTATAGAGGAAGTGCTGTATTTAAGAGAAGTGACAATAACAATATGACTGTTATAAATAGAGTTAATCTTAATGAGTATTTATATGGTGTGGTACCTAGAGAAATGTCTGGTGGATGGCCTATAGAAGCTCTTAAAGCTCAAGCTATAGCTGCTAGAAATTATGCTATAATGAATATGGGAAAATATAAAAAATATGGTTTTGATTTAACTGACGATACATTTTCGCAGGTGTATGGTGGATATAGTTCAGAACATCCAAATAGTAATAGAGCGGTAGATGAGACTAGAGGTCAGATAATGGTATGTGATGGACGAGTTGTAAGTGCTCTTTATCATTCTAATAGTGGTGGTAAAACAGAAGACTCTGAAAATGTATGGGGCAATAAGGTTTCTTACTTAAAAGGGGTTGAGGATCAATATTCTTTAGGGTATCCACATGATAATTGGTCTGTTAATATGACTAAGGATGATATTCAAAAAAAACTATTGGAAAATAAGGTGGATATCGGCATAATTACTGATGTAAAGATAGAAGAATTATCTAAAAATGATAGGGTTATAAAGATTAAGTTTATAGGAACAGAAGGTGAAAAAGAATATACTAAAGACTCTACACGAACTATTCTAGGTCTTAAAAGTAATTATTATGATATAGTAAAGGCTCAAGGTTCAGGTGGAACTGAGGTGTTTTATATTTATTCAACTGAGGGAAATGAAGAAAGAAGTGATTTAAGTAATGTATATGCCATTACCAGTGATGGTATTGAAGAGATAAGCAGTAATACTAATATTTATTTAATAGGTAATAATGATACTAGACAATTAAATTTAGGTGGTGTTATTTCGGATAAATATACGATTAATGGACATGGGTGGGGCCACGGTCTAGGAATGAGTCAATGGGGAGCCAAAAATATGGCTGAACAAGGATTCTCGTATGAAGATATATTAAAGCACTACTATACAGGAATAGAAATACAAAAGTAGAAAGGACGTTTAATTTGAAAACTAGCGATTTTAAATTCGATTTACCAGAAAAGTTAATAGCTCAAGTTCCTCTTCAAAAAAGAGACGAATCAAGACTTATGTTACTAAACAAAAAAACAGGAGAGATAGATCATAAAGTTTTTAAAAATATGATAGATTATTTAGATAAAGGAGATTGTCTGGTACTTAACAATACAAGGGTTCTTCCAGCTAGACTTATAGGTGAAAAATTAGAAACTAAGGGTAAAATTGAATTTTTACTTTTAAAGAGAATAGAATTAGATACTTGGCAGGTTCTTGTAAAGCCTGGTAAAAGAGCAAAAATAGGAACTAAATTCTCTTTTGGAGACAAGCTTATAGCTACAGTTATGGATATAGCAGAAGAGGGGTCTAGAATAGTTAAGTTTGAATATGATGGAGTATTTGAAGAAATTTTAGATGAACTTGGAAGTATGCCGCTTCCACCTTATATAACAGAAAAGCTAGAAGACAAAGAAAGATATCAAACTGTTTACTCAAAACATGATGGGTCAGCAGCAGCACCTACAGCAGGACTTCATTTTACTCAGGAACTACTGAAAAAGATAAAAGATAAAGGTGTTGAAATTGCATATGTAACTTTACATGTAGGTCTTGGAACATTTAGACCTGTAAAGGTTGATAATGTACTAGACCATAAGATGCACAGTGAATTTTATATGATAGATAAGGAACAAGCTGATAAAATAAATAAATGCAAGCAAAATGGAGGAAGGGTAATACCAGTTGGAACTACCAGCTGTAGAACCCTTGAATCCGTTGCAAATGAAAAGGGATTGTTAAAAGAACAAAGTGGATGGACAGAAATATTTATATACCCTGGATATGAATTTAAAATAGTAGATGCACTTATAACTAATTTTCATCTTCCAGAATCCACTCTTATAATGCTTGTAGGTGCTTTAACAGGAAAAGAAAACATATTAAATGCATACAAGGTAGCTGTAGATGAAAAATATAGATTTTTTAGTTTTGGAGATGCAATGTTTGTGAAATAATGATTTGAGGTGATACAATGGATAAAAAGTCAGCAAAGAAAACAGTCTTAAAAGTTAGCCATGTTTTTGAGGTTGTATTAGCCTTGATAATATTAGTGAAGGTATTTTTTGGTGCGATAGATTTATCTAGAGTTATATGGAATTCTTATGTAAGTAATGCACTAAATCCGGTTGCTTACTATGAGGTCGAAGCGATACTTGGATATGCTCTTTTATTAGTTATAGGAATAGAACTTGTTATAATGCTTACCCTACACACTCCAGAGAGTGTGATAGATGTTTTGTTGTATGCGATAGCTAGAAAACTTTTATTAATACCAAAAGATAAGGGTATGATAGAGGCTTTTATAGGAATATGTACTATAGCTGGATTATTTGCTATTAAAAAGTATTTATTTATGGATAATAATAAGGAACAAGATAAAAGTTAAATTTTAAATTGCTTATATATAGTTAATCTATATAGGGTGTAAGGTGGGAAATTAAATTAAGGATATGCAATTTAGATTTAATTCATATATGTGATGAAAAAATAGAACGAAGGGAAGGTATCAAATGTCAGCAATAAGATACGAACACATAAAAACTTGTAAGCAAAGTGGAGCGAGACTAGGAAGAATACATACTCCACACGGTATAATTGAAACTCCTATATTTATGCCTGTTGGAACTCAAGCAACAGTAAAGTCTATGACTCCGGAGGAGTTAAAGGAAATTAATGCACAAATTATATTAAGTAACACATATCATCTTTATATGAGACCGGGTCATGAACTTGTAAAAGAAGCTGGAGGTCTTCATAAATTTATGAATTGGGATAGACCTATACTAACAGACAGTGGAGGATTCCAGGTATTCAGTTTAGGACCGCTTAGAAAAATAACAGAAGAAGGTGTAGAATTTAGATCTCACATAGATGGATCTAAGCACTTTTTAAGCCCAGAAAAGGTTATGGAAATAGAGAATGCTTTAGGTCCGGATATAATGATGGCATTTGATGAATGTGCTCCGTATCCTGCAAGTAGAGATTATGTTAAGAACTCTTTAGAAAGAACAACAAGATGGGCTAAAAGATGTAAAGAAGCTCACAAAAACACAGAAAACCAAGCATTATTTGGGATAGTTCAAGGTGGTATGTACAAGGATTTAAGAGAACAGTCAGCAAAAGAAATAATGGAACTTGATTTTCCTGGATATGCCGTAGGAGGACTAAGTGTTGGAGAGCCTAAAGAGTTAATGTATGAAGTATTAGAATATACAACACCTCTTTTACCAGAGGACAAGCCAAGATATTTAATGGGAGTTGGAAGCCCAGATGCATTAATAGAAGGAGCTATAAGAGGTATAGATATGTTTGACTGTGTACTTCCTACTAGAATAGCTAGAAATGGTACAGCTATGACTAGTCAAGGAAAAGTTGTAGTTAGAAATGCGAAATATGCTAAAGACTTTACTCCGCTTGATCCTGAATGTGATTGTTATGCTTGTAAAAACTATACAAGAGCTTATATAAGACATCTTGTTAAAGCAAATGAAATATTAGCTTCAAGACTTATAACTACTCATAACTTACATTTCTTACTTAAATTAATGGAAAATGTAAGACAGGCAATAAGAGAAGATAGATTACTAGACTTTAGAGAAGAATTCTTCACTAAATACGGATACGAATTGTAAAGTTAAACTTAATTTATAACTTTTAGATTTCGGATAAAAAAGGGTTTAAAAAATTCATATGGAATTTTAATATATAGAAAAAAGGAGGAGTTAAAATGCCAGCAAATTTAGTAAACTTAATAATGCCTATTGGTTTTATAGTAATATTTTATTTCTTACTTATAAGACCTCAGCAAAAAAAAGATAAACAATTAAAAGAAATGAGAGGAAGTCTTAAAGTTGGAGATGAAGTTGTTACAATAGGAGGACTTGTTGGAAAAATATTTAGTGTAACAGAAGAAATAGTTACAGTTGAAGTTGGAGGAGATAGAACAAAACTTCACGTTGAAAAATGGGCTATAGGAAAAGTTAAAAATAAGTAATTTAAAAACCTTCTTGCGAATATAATTTTATAAAAAGCAAGGAGGTGTTCTTTTGAAAAAAGCCATATATTTCTTAAAAGCTTTAGGTTACTCATATTTAATTACCATTATATGTGTTCTTATTTATAACCTAGTTTTGACTTATACATCTGTGTCGGCTTCTACTATACCACTTATGACATCTATTATAGTAACTTTAAGTATTGCATGTGCAGGTTTTTATATAGGATATAAGAGCGGATCTAATGGATTTTTATACGGTATATTAGCTGGGGCATTATATGTATTATTCATGATAATTATGTATTTTTTAGCCAAAGAAAATTTAAAATTTGAAATGAATATGTTATATAAAATGCTTCTTAATATATTATCTGGTGGAATAGGTGGAATTATAGGAGTGAATATGAAAAAAAATTGATTTATATCAAATTTATGATATAATCAATAAGGAATATTGTTAATAGGAGGGAATACTTATGAAGCACGTAAAAACACTGTCAAAAGCAAATTTAAAGAAAAGTGCTGAAAAAGGTGGATGTGGAGAATGTCAAACTTCATGCCAATCAGCTTGTAAAACTTCTTGTACAGTAGCTAATCAAGAATGTGAAAGATAATTATACATATGTTAGCAGCATAACTTCTTTTGAAGGTATGCTGCTTTTTCCTTTTAGTAATTAATATTTTAGCTAATGTTGATTAATTATTAAAAGTTTGGTAATATGAAAGGTAGGAATTTTACTTAGGAGGTTCATTATAGATGGGTATGATACATAAATTTTCGTTAAACGATATCAATATAGCTTTAGATGTAAACAGTGGTGCAGTTCACGTTTTAGATAATGAAGCATATGATGTTTTGGATTACTATAAGGATAAGAATATAGATGAAATAGCTGATATTCTAAAAAACAAATATTCAAAAGAAAAGATAGTTGAAGCATACAATGAAATGAAAACTTTAGAAAAAGAAGGACTTTTATATTCAAATGATGAATATGAATATCATCCGAGCTTTATAAATAGAAAGCCTGTTGTTAAAGCACTATGTCTACATATGGCTCATGATTGTAATCTAAAATGTAAATACTGTTTCGCATCTCAAGGAGATTTTGGCGGAGAAAGAAAACTTATGAGCTATGAAGTGGGTAAAAAATCATTAGATTACTTACTTGAAAACTCAGGGAATAAAAGAAATTTAGAAGTAGACTTCTTTGGTGGAGAACCTTTAATGAACTGGGAAGTAGTAAAAAAACTTGTTGAGTATGGAAATGAAGAAGCTGAAAAAAAAGGCAAGGTATTTAGATTTACTATTACTACTAATGGTGTTTTGTTAGATGATGAAAAAATAGAATACATTAACAAGCATATGCACAATGTAGTATTAAGTCTTGATGGAAGAAAAGAAATAAACGATGAAATGAGACTTACTTTAAATGATAAAGGTAGTTATGACGTTATAGTTCCTAAATTTAAAAAATTAGTAGATAGCAGAGCTAAAGATAAATACTACTATGTTAGGGGAACATTTACTAGAAAAAACTTGGATTTTTCAAAAGATGTGCTTCATTTTGCAGATTTAGGATTTGATTTAACTTCTGTTGAACCAGTAGTAGACAGTGATAATAATCCATATGCATTAAAAGAAGAAGATATACCAAAAATATTTGAAGAATATGAAAAATTAGCAGATGAATATGCCAATAGAAAAATAAAAGGTGACAATTTCACATTCTTCCACTATATGATAGATTTAGATCAAGGTCCTTGTGTAATTAAAAGACTTACTGGATGTGGTGCAGGATGTGAATACATGGCTGTAACACCAGAAGGTGATTTATATCCTTGTCATCAGTTTGTTGGAAATGAAGACTTTAAGCTTGGTAATATATTAGATGAAAACTTAAGTATACCTAGAGATATACAACTTAAATTCCAAAATGCACATGTATATGCTAAAGAAGAGTGTAGAAACTGTTGGGCTAAATTCTATTGTTCAGGAGGATGTCATGCTAATGCACATAACTTTAACAATGATTTATTAAAGCCTTATGAATTAGGATGTAAGATGCAAAGAAAGCGTACAGAATGTGCAATTATGGTTAAAGCTAAAATTATGTTGGAGGAAAGCAAAGATGATTAAGGAGTATGATGGGGAAAAACCTGAAATTCCTCATAGTTGTTTTATAGCTGAGAGTGCAGATGTTATAGGAAATGTAAAAATGGGAAAGAATACAAATGTATGGTATAATTGTGTATTAAGAGGCGATGAAAATGAGATAATAATAGGTGAGAACACTAATATACAGGACGGCACTGTAGTCCATATAAGTAAAGAAAATAGAACAGAAATAGGAAATTATGTCACCATTGGACATAAAGCAACTATACATGCTTGTAAAATAGGAAATTATAGTTTGATGGGCATGGGAGCCATAATATTAGATGGAGCTGAAATAGGAGACTATACATTAATTGGAGCAGGAAGTTTAGTTCCTCCTAATAAAAAAATTCCATCAGGTGTACTTGCTTATGGAAATCCTATTAAGGTTATAAGAGAGTTGACTCAAGACGAAAGAAATTCGTTAGAAAAATCTGCAATAGAATATGTAGAATATGCTAAAAAGCACAAATAGGTTGGGGGTACATTTATGAAACTTAAAAATTTATCGAAATTTATTGGCTTGTTTATTATCATTGTATTTTTTGCTTATGCGGCAATAAATGGAGTGAACATAGGTAAATTTAATATTGATCCTATGAAAAATTCAATAAAACAAGGATTGGATTTACAGGGTGGGGTATTCGTAGTTTATGAAGCTCAAACTGATGAAACAGGAGAAGAACTTAACAAAATTCTTGATCAAACTATAGAGGTATTTAGAAAACGTATAGATGGCATGGGGGTTTCTGAACCTGTTATAGTTAAAGAAGGAGAAAAAAGAATAAGAATAGAGCTTCCAGGTGTTAAAAATGCAAAAGATGCAATGGATGCTATAGGAAAAACGGCACAACTTAAATTTACGAAAGAAGATGGAACTGTAGTTGTAACTGGTAAAGAAGTTAAAACTTCAGAGGTTAAGTTTGATTCAAAAACTAACCAACCTATAGTTTCTTTAGAATTTAATAGTGAAGGTGCTAAGAAATTTGCTGATGCAACTAGAGAACTTGCACCTACAAACTCTCCAATAGTTATAGTTCTTGACAATGAAATTATATCAACACCAAGGGTTAGCGTAGAAATTCCAGATGGACAAGCTGTAATAAATGGTAACTTTACAGTTGAAAGTGCAGCAGAGCTTGCGAACTTAATAAGAGCAGGAGCTCTTCCTGTAGAATTTAAAGAAGTTCAAACATCTACTGTTACTGCAAGTCTTGGAGTGAATGCACTTAAAAAGAGTGTAAGTGGAGCTGCAATAGGTATACTTTTAGTAATGCTTTATATGTTATTTTACTATAGAGTTCCAGGATTAATTGCTGATATAGCTCTTACAGCTTATATTCTGATAATAATGTATATATACTCACAAATGCAAGTAACACTTACTCTTCCGGGAATCGCGGCGCTTATACTATCGGTAGGTATGGCGGTTGATGCGAATGTAATAATCTTTGAAAGAATAAAAGAAGAACTTAGAAATGGAAAATCACTTAGAGCATCTATAGATTCTGGATTTGCAAAGGCGATTGGAACTATAATGGATTCAAATATAACAACATTTATAGCTGGTATAGTATTGTTTCAATTCGGCACAGGGTCTATAAGAGGATTTGCACTTACTTTAATGATAGGTATAATAGCATCTTTCTTTACAGCTATAGTTATTACAAAAACATTAATGAAATCATTAGTCCATGCTAATATAGTAAAAAATAAGAAATTTTTTGGAGCATAGGGGGGAATAATATGAAAATAATAGAAAGAACAAAGTTATGGTTTGGATTATCCCTTGCTATTATGGCTATAGGACTTGTAATAATACTTACAACTGGACTTAACTTTGGAATAGACTTCACAGGTGGAACATTAATGGAGATAAATCTTCATAAAATTGTTTCAACTCAGGAAATAAGAACGATAACTAATGAATACGACAAAGATATGACTATAAACTTTGTAGGAGAAAAAAAGGAAGCAGTTCAGATAAAAACAAAAAAAGACTTCGATTCAGATAAAAGACAAGAAGTATTTAATAAATTCAAAGAAAAATACAATTTGAAAGAAACTCAACCTGAAAAGGCTAACCAATTTGGAGCAACGGTTGGTAAAGAAATAAGAAACAATGCGATTATATCAACTCTTATAGCTGCTGTAGGGATGCTTATATATGTAAGTTTTAGATTCGAATTTTCATATGGTATAGCATCTATAATAGCACTTGTACACGATGTTATTATACTAATATGTGCATATGCTATATTTAGAGTACCTGTTAATAGTCCATTTGTTGCAGCTGTACTTACTGTTGTTGGATATTCTATAAATGATACAATAGTTGTATTTGATAGAATAAGAGAAAATATGAAGTATGCTAAGAAAAATGATTATGCAAATGTTGCAAATCAAAGTATATCTAGTACTATATCAAGATCTATTAATACTTCTGTTACTACATTAGTAGCTATAACATCGCTTTATGTAATAGGAGTAGATGCTATTAAAGATTTTACACTTCCTTTAATAGTTGGAATGGCTGCTGGAACATATTCATCTATATTTATAGCCAGTCCTACATGGGTGTTGATTAAACAAAAGACTAAATTTTAGCATAAGATATTGATGTTAAGCCTCGTATTATTTCAAAATAATATGAGGCTTTTAAAATTTACTTGCTAAGCGGAAAATTAGACTCATTGAAATAACACTAAGTAGCTAACATTTCAATGAGCATAATTTTATAAGTTTAGAGCCTGTACTTTGATTGATTTAAGAAAAAATATTTTTAAAGATTAGTTGATGAGAGGTGCTCTTGTGATTAAAACAGGATATAGAAACTTAAAAAGATCTAGAAATATAATGCAAATATTATTGAAGTATGGTTTTAGTTTTTTAGTGGAGAAATTGAGAATAGATGGAATTGCATATAAGATGCCACTAACGCCTGATAAAGAAATACAAGATATGAGTACTGGAGAAAGAGTAAGAAGAGCTCTTGAAGAACTTGGACCTACGTTTGTAAAATTAGGACAAATAATGAGTACTAGAAACGATATACTAGATCCTGAGATAATAGAAGAAATATCAAAGCTTCAAAATGATGTTAAAAGTTTTGATATAAAAGAAGCTAGAGAAACTTTTATAAGTGAGATAGGGCTTGAAATTGAAGAAGTATTTGATGATTTTAATGAAACGCCTATCGGTGCAGCCTCTATAGGGCAGGCTTATGTAGCAAAGCTAAAAAATGGTAAGGATGTAATAGTTAAAATACAAAGACCTAATATAGAAAATATTATAAAATCTGATTTAGAGATGCTTCAACTTATTGGAAAGGTAATAGAAGAATATTATAAGGAAACCGTGGTTGATTTTGCTGAAGTAATAGAAGAATTTTCTGTTACTATAATGAGAGAGCTTGACTATACATTTGAAGCTAGGAACTGTGAAAAGTTTAGAGAAATATTTAAAGGTGATATTAATGTATATATTCCAAAAGTATACTGGAATGTATCGTCTAAGAAAGTTCTTGTAATGGAAAAAATCAATGGAATAAGTGTAAGTAATATAAATGATATAAGAAGCATAGGATGGGACACTAAGGAAATTGCTAATGTAGGAGCTATGTCATTTATGAAGCAGGTATTTTTTAATGGATTTTTTCATGCAGATCCACATCCAGGAAATATATTCGCAATAGGTAAAGATAAAATAGCTTTTATAGACTTTGGAATTGTTGGATTAATAGATAATATAACATTGAATTTTATAACAGATATCTTATTCGCAAGTATAAATAAAGATGTAGATAAAATAATAGATTCGTTAGTAGAACTTGATGCTATAAGTGATGATACGAATGTAAGAAAATTTAGAGAAGAAATAAGTTTTTTTATACACTATTATTATGATATTCCTATTAAAATGATAAATATAACGGATATATTAAACGAGTTTATGCGATTTAGCAGAAAGAATAAGATAAAGCTACCTTCTCAATTTTCGCTTTTGGCAAGAGCTATAATAACTCTTGAAGGTACTGCTAAAAAATTAAATCCTGATTTTGCCTTATCTACAATAGTAAAGGAATTTATAAAAGAGTTTTATTTAAACAAGTTTAAGCCAGATAAGATTTTATTTAAATCAAAATCTTATATAGAACAAGCACTTACTGATTTTAAAGTCATACCAAGACAGATAAAACTTGTTTTAAAACATCTAGAAAAAAATCAAATCAAATTTACTATAGATGAAATTAAGTTTACAAATTTAGAAAAAGAAATAAATAATATGACCAATAAAATAGCTGCAAGTCTTATATTATCATCAACAATAGTAGGATCATCTATGATTATAACCACAAAGACAGGGCCTAGCATAAAAGGATACCCTATTTTAGGCATAGTTGGATTTTTAATAGCAACTGTAATGGGGATGTATTTGACAATATCTATATTAATGTCAGGTAGAAATAAACGATAGATATATTTCCGTGGCAATAGATTATTAATACTATAGTTGGATAAAATAGTTATAATAAAGATTTGTTTATTGATAAAATTGATTTTACAATATATAATATAATTGTTATTTGTGACTTTTTATATCGAGATTTGAATTAAATTTCACTATTGTACGTATATAGGTCGCAAAATCAAACTCGATTGTATGGAATATTATAATTTTAGTTATAGAGTAAATATCATTATATTAAGTATAAGAGATAGTTTTAGGGAGGAATAAATAATGAATTTAGAGGAAACAATAAGGAACATAAAAGATTTTCCAAAAGAAGGAATTGACTTTAAGGATATAACTACATTATTAAAAGATGGGAAAGCTTTTAAATATGCAGTAGATCAGATAATAGAAGATTTAAAAGATAAAAATGTAGATGTAATAGTAGGACCTGAGGCTAGAGGATTTTTAATGGGAACACCTGTTGCTTATGGACTTGAAATAGGATTTGTGCCAGTTAGAAAACCAGGAAAGTTACCTGCTGAAACTGAAAAGTTTGAATATGATTTAGAGTATGGAACTGACATACTTGAAATACATAAAGATGCTATAAAACCAGGACAAAGGGTAGCTATAGTAGATGATCTTCTTGCAACGGGAGGAACTATGGGTGCTGCTGCAAAGCTTATTGAAAAATTAGGTGGAGAAGTAGTTGCTATGGAATTTTTAATAGAATTAGAGTTTTTAAATGGAAGAAGCAAAATAGATAATTATCATATTAACTCTTTAATAACATATTAATAAATCAAATAGTTGGTAGTGCTACCAACTATTTTCGTATATAAAGTGAAACTTAATTCAGATGGAATTTTTACTCCTTCTGGAGAAAATACATAAATTTAAAATAGGGTGGTCTTATGTTAGAAAATTTATTACTAAAAATACAGCAGTATAGCCCAAATAGCGATTTGGATTTAATAATAAAGGCTTATAATTTTGCAGAAAATGCTCATGAGGGTCAGTACAGAAAATCTGGTGAAAAATACTTTATACATCCCGTAGAAGTTGCTTATATATTGGCCGATTTAGAAATGGATATATATACAATAGCAGCAGGCCTTATGCACGATGTAGTTGAAGATACTCATTATACTTATGAGGATATTGCAAAAAGATTTGGAAGAGAGATAGCTGACCTTGTAGAGGGTGTAACTAAGCTTGGACAAATAGAATACAAATCAAAAGAAGAAACTCAAGCGGAAAATCTTAGAAAAATGTTTATGGCTATGGCAAAGGATATAAGAGTTATACTTATAAAACTTGCTGATAGACTACATAATATGAGAACTCTTAAATTTATGACTCCTGAAAAAGCTAAGGAAAAAGCAAAAGAAACTGTCGAAATATACGCACCTATTGCACATAGATTAGGAATATCGAAGATAAAATGGGAACTTGAAGATATAGGTCTTAGATACCTTGATATGCCTGGTTATTATGAACTTGTTGAAAAGGTTGCAAAAAAAAGAAAAGAAAGAGAAGCTTATATAACTAAAGTTATAGATATGTTAAAAGATAGATTTGAAAAATCAAGTATAAAATGTGATATATACGGTAGACCTAAACATTTTTATAGTATATACAGAAAGATGCATTATCAGAACAAGAGTTTTGAAGAAATATACGATTTGATGGCTGTAAGAGCACTTGTTGAAAACGTAAAAGATTGCTATGCGGTTCTTGGAATAGTTCATACTATATGGAAACCTATGCCGGGTAGATTTAAAGACTATATAGCTATGCCAAAGCCTAATATGTATCAATCTCTTCATACAACAGTTGTAGGACCTGATGGAGAGCCTCTTGAGATTCAGATAAGAACTAGCGAGATGCACAAAATAGCTGAGTATGGTATCGCAGCACATTGGAAATACAAACAAGGAGATACAACTGATAAAGAAGAGGATATGGATATAAAGCTTTCGTGGCTTAGACAGATGATGGAATGGCAAAAGGATTTAAATGATCCTAAAGAGTTTATGGAAGCGCTCAAAATAGATTTGTTTACCAATCAAGTATTCGTATTTACACCAAAGGGAGATGTTATAGAACTTCCTGCAGGGTCTACTTCTATAGATTTTGCATATAGGGTACATACTGGTGTTGGTAATAAGTGTATTGGGGCGAAGATAGATGGAAGGATAGTTCCTCTTGATTATAAGCTTAAAAATGGAAATATAGTAGAAATTATAAGATCGGCTCATAGTAATGGTCCTAGTAGGGATTGGATTAATATAGTTAAAACTTCTCATGCTAAAAATAGAATAAGACAGTGGTTTAAAAAAGAAAGAAGAGAAGAAAATATTCAAAGAGGAAGAGAACTACTTGAAAAAGAAGTTAAAAGACAAGGATATGTTTTAAGTGAATTCTTAAAAAATAAGAATATAGCTTTAATATCTAGAAAGTTTAATCAGCCGACTGATGATGATTTATATGCAACTATTGGGTATGGTGGACTTATAGTATCTCAAGTTATGTCAAAGCTTAGAGAATTGTATGAAAAAGATAATCAAAAGCAAATTATAGAACCTAAGATTGAGGAAACTATAAATGAAAAAGAATATAAAAGCAAAAGAAAAACAAGTAGCCAAGGTGTTGTTGTCAAAGGTGTTGATAATATACTAGTTAGAATAGCTAGATGCTGTAATCCTCTTCCTGGAGATGATATAATTGGTTATATAACTAAGGGTAGAGGTGTTTCTATTCATAGAAAAGATTGTCCTAATATAGATGTAAATAACACCGAGACAGTTAATAGATCAATTGAGGTTGAATGGGACTTAAATAAAAAAGTAAGATTTGAAGCTGAAATACAGGTTAAGTCGCATGATAGAAGAGGAATTATTACTGAAATAACTCATGTGTTCACAGTAGATAAGATATCTTTAAATGGAATAAATGCTAGAACTAATAAGGACAAAATTGTCAACATGAGTTTGTTACTTGAAGTTGATAGTATAAAAGAACTTAATAATTTAATGAAAAAAGTTAAAAACATACCTGGTGTTATAGATGTATTTAGAGTTATAAATTAAAGGGGGCTGTTATTGTGAGAGCTGTTGTTCAAAGAGTTTCAAACTCTAGTGTTACAGTTGATCAAAATGTAGTTGGAAAGATAGATAAAGGGATTATGGTTTTATTAGGAGTAAATAATGATGATAATTCAAAAGATGTAGAATATTTGGTTGATAAGATCGTTAATTTAAGAATATTTGAAGATGAAAATGAAAAAATGAATCTATCTTTACTAGATATAAAAGGAGATCTTTTGGTTGTATCTCAATTCACTCTTTATGGGGATTGTAGAAAAGGGAGAAGGCCTAATTTTACAGATGCTGCAAAGCCGGATACTGCGATACCTTTATATGAAGAATTTATAGATAAGGCTAAAAAGTATGGAATAAAAGTGGAAACAGGTAAGTTTGGGGCTCATATGAATGTAGATATTATGAATGATGGTCCTGTAACTCTTTTAATAGATTCAAAGAAGAATTTCTAAGGAGGTATTTTTTATGTTTTTAGAAAAAATAATGGCTGGGGTATACGGTGTAAACTGCTATATACTAGGCGATGATGAAACTAAAAAATGTGCAGTAATAGATCCAGGTGGAGCTTGTGATGAAATATTACATAGTGTGAATAATCATGGGTTTGACTTAGAATACATAATACTTACTCACGGTCATGCTGATCATATAGGTGCAGTTGAAGAGATAAAAGAAAAAACTGGTGCTACTATACTAGCACACAAAGAAGAACAAATAGTGTTAAGTAATAGTCAAAATAACTTAACATATATGATGGGTGGAAGTATAGAAATTGAAGCAGATAGATATTTAGATGATGGACAAACTATAGAATTAGGTAATCTAAAACTGCAAATAATCCATACTCCAGGACATACTCCGGGAGGTATGTGTATAAAGTTAGATGATGTACTGTTTACAGGTGATACATTATTTAGATCATCTATAGGAAGAACGGACTTATTTGGTGGAGACTATGATAAAATAATAGAATCTGTAAATAGATTAGCTGAGTTAGATGAGAACTTAAAAGTATTTCCAGGTCACGGACCTGCGAGTACTATAGGGACAGAAAAACTGAATAATCCATATATTAAGAGTTAAGAGAAAGGTTAAGGCGAGAATTTAATGCTTAATGTATTTTTAAAGAATCACGACTATAAGTATGAAGTTAGTGAATTGTTAAAATTGTTTACATCTCAATTCAAATTTGTAGAAGATGAAGATATAAAGGATAATATTTTAGTTAATGAGGTAAATATAAAAGATAATTTGATAATATCTAAAACTTATTTTTATCAAAATAATAAGCTTGCCCTTCACTATGAAGAAGAGGGTTTAATAGATGCATTAGATTATGATGATAAAATGATACGAAAAGAAAGTAAAATAATAATTAAAAGAAGTATATTCAAGGTATTGACCAAGATATATAAATCATTCGTTCCATGGGGGATTTTAACAGGGATTAGACCTACTAAAATAGTACATGAGCTTATAGATGAGGATAAATCTAAAAAGGATATAGAGGATATACTAAAAAAGAAATATCAGATGGATGAGAGTAAGATAGATCTTGCATATAATATAGCTTGTGTTGAAAGAAAGTTTATATATCCTATAGACGAAAATAAAATAGCTTTATATATAAGTATACCATTTTGTCCAACTAGATGTGTTTACTGTTCTTTTCCTTCAAATACTTTAAATCAGTGGGGTCATCTTAAGAAAGAATACTTAAACTGTCTTATAACAGAAATAAAGGGTGTATCTGAGATAGTTAAAAAAACTAATAAAGAGATTGAAACTGTATATATAGGTGGGGGAACACCAACTACCCTTGAAGCAGAAGAACTTTCTCTACTTATAGATGCTTTATATGAAAATTTTGATCTTTCTAAAATGAAGGAATTTACAGTTGAAGCTGGAAGAGTAGATACTATAACGAGAGAAAAATTAAATGTGCTTAAAGAAAAATCAGTTTCAAGAATAAGTATTAACCCTCAGACTATGAATGATGAAACTTTAAAAGAAATAGGAAGAACTCATAGTGTAGAAGAAATAAAAGATTGTTTTTATATGGCTAGAGAAATTGGCTTTGATAATATAAATATGGATATTATTTTGGGACTTCCAAAAGAAACTCCTGAAATGGTTGAGAATACTTTAAAGGAAATATTAAAGCTAGATCCTGAGAGTCTGACTGTTCATACTATGGCAATAAAAAGAGCTTCAAGGCTTAATGAAAATATAGATAACTATGAATTTAGCCACTATATGGATATGGTTAAGATGATAGATATATCTATGGAATATGCTTATAAAATGAATCTTATACCTTATTATATGTACAGACAAAAACATATGCTTGGAAATCTTGAAAATATAGGATATGCTAAGAAGGGATTTGAGTGTATATATAATATTCAAATAATGGAAGAAAAGCAGACGATATATGCTTTAGGAGCAGGCGCTAATTCTAAAGTAGTATATATAGATGAGAATAGAATTGAGCGAGTTGCTAATGTCAAAAACATAGAACATTATATAAATAGAGTCGATGAGATGATTAAGAAAAAAGAAGAGGAGGTTTTAAATAATGGCTATTAAAGCGCAAAGAGGAACTAAAGATATATTACCTAAGGACTCTTATAAGTGGACTTATGTAGAAAATTTATTTAGAGAGGTATGCTCTTTATTTGGATATGATGAAATAAGAACTCCTATATTTGAAAGTACAGATCTTTTTAAAAGAGGAGTTGGAGAGACTACTGATATAGTTCAAAAGGAAATGTATTCATTTCAAGATAATGGAGGAAGAGATATTACATTGAAGCCAGAAGGAACAGCTGGTGCTGTTAGAGCTTTTATTGAAAATAAGCTTTATGCAAATACTCAGCCTTCAAAATTATTTTATATAACTCCATGCTTTAGATATGAAAGACCACAAGCGGGAAGAATGAGACAATTTCATCAGTTTGGAGTGGAGGCATTTGGAAGTGAATCTGCCTCTATAGATGCAGAGGTTATGGCTCTTGCTATGGAGTTTTTCAAAAGAGTAGGGCTTGAAAAATTAGAACTTAGAATAAATTCTATAGGATGTCCTAAGTGCAGAAATGAATATAACAATAAATTAAGATTATATTTAGCTGAAAAACTTGACAAGTTATGTGGAACTTGTCAAACTAGATATGAAAAAAACCCTCTTAGAATACTTGATTGCAAGAATGAAGCTTGTCAAAGTGAAATAGGAGATGCTCCTTTAATGATAGATAATATATGTGATGGATGTAAAGATCACTTTGAAAAGGTAAAGGTGTATCTAGATAGTATGGGTATAAATTATGTAGTAGACCCTAAGATTGTTAGAGGACTTGACTATTATACTAAGACTGCTTTTGAAATAATCTCACAAGATATAGGAGCTCAAAGTACTGTATGTGGTGGAGGAAGATATGATGGACTTGTGGAACAATTAGAGGGGCCAAAAACTCCGGGTATAGGATTTGCTATTGGTGTAGAGAGACTTCTTTTAACTCTTGAAAACAACGATATAGAAATACCTAAAGAAGAGGGTACAGATATATTCGTAGTTACAATTGGAGAAAAAGCTGAGATAGAAAGCTTTAAAATTCTAAAGGCTTTAAGATCAAACAATATATCTTGTGATAAAGACCATGTAGGTAAGAGCGTAAAGGCACAGTTTAAATATTCTGATAAAATCAATGCTAAATACACTATAGTACTTGGCGATGATGAAATAGAAAAAGATTTAGCAACACTTAAGAACATGCAAACATCAGAACAAACAGAGATAAAATTAAGTGAAATAGCAGATGTACTAAAAAACATGATTTAAGGGAGGATTACATATGGAAAGCTTAGGTGGATTAAAAAGAACACATTATTGTGGTGACTTAAGAGAGTCTAATATAGGCGAAGAAGTAGTATTAATGGGATGGGTACAAAAAAAGAGAAACTTAGGTGGTTTAGTATTCGTAGATTTAAGAGATATAAGAGGAATATGTCAGATAGTATTTGATACAGATGTATCTAAAGAAGCTTTTGAAAAAGCTGAAAAATTAGGATCTGAATACGTTATAGCTATAAAGGGAAAAGTCCTTGAGAGACAATCAAAGAATCCTAATATGCCAACAGGAAATATAGAAATATTTGCAGATCAGATAAAGATTTTAAATAAATCAGAAACACCTCCTATTTATATAAAGGATGATGATGAGGTTTCAGAAAATTTAAGACTTAAGTATAGATACTTGGATTTAAGAAAGCCATCTATGCAAAAGAACTTAATTTTAAGACATAAGGTAGCTAATATAGTTAGAAATTATTTATCTGATAATAATTTCTTAGAAGTTGAAACTCCATTCTTAAACAAACCAACACCAGAAGGAGCTAGAGATTATTTAGTTCCAAGTAGAGTAAACGAAGGAAAATTCTATGCTTTACCTCAATCTCCTCAGTTATTTAAGCAACTTTTAATGGTATCTGGTATGGATAGATACTTCCAAATAGTAAAGTGTTTTAGAGATGAAGATTTAAGAGCTGATAGACAACCAGAATTTACTCAAATAGACTGCGAAATGTCATTCGTTGAAATAGATGATGTAATTGATATAATGGAAAAAATGCTTCAAAAAATATTTAAAGAAATATCAAATGTTGATATACAACTTCCATTCCCTAGAATGACATATAAAGAATCTATGGAAAGATACGGATGTGATAAGCCAGATGTAAGATTTGGATTTGAGCTTAAAAATATATCTGATATAGTTAAGGATTGTGGATTTAAAGTATTCTCATCAGCAGTAGAAAATGGTGGATCTGTTAGAGGTATAAATGTTAAGGGATATGCTGATAAGTTCACTAGAAAGAACATAACTTCTCTTGAAGATTATGTAAAGAACTACGGAGCTAAGGGACTTGCTTGGATGAAAGTAACAAATGAAGGAGTTACATCTCCAATAGCTAAGTTCTTTGATGAAGAAAAAATGAATTCTATATTAGAAACAATGGAAGCTTCTGAAGGAGACTTAATATTATTTGTAGCAGATAAAGATAAAGTTGTATTTGATTCTCTTGGAAACTTAAGAAATGAAGTAGCTAAAAGACTTGAAATACTTGATAAGAATGAATTTAAACTTTTATGGGTAACTGAATTCCCATTATTTGAGTATGATGAAGAAGAAAATAGATATGTTGCTATGCATCACCCATTCACATCTCCAATGGATGAAGATTTAGCCAACCTAGATAATGATAAATTAAATGTAAGAGCTAAAGCTTATGATATAGTATTAAATGGATTTGAAATAGGTGGAGGAAGTATAAGAATATCTAATGCAGATATACAAAAAACTATGTTTGATGCATTAGGATTTAGCGAAGAAGAAGCTTATGATAAGTTTGGATTCTTACTTGATGCATTCAAATATGGAACACCACCACATGGAGGTATAGCATTTGGTCTTGATAGACTTGTAATGTTACTTGCTGGAGAAGATAATATAAGACAGGTTATAGCATTCCCTAAAACTCAAAATGCATCTTGTCCTATGACTAATGCACCAGCAGTTGCAGAAGATAAGCAATTACAAGAACTTAATATAAAAGTTGAGTTAGAAGAAAAGTAAATATATATATAAAGTCTGTCAACAAAATTTGTTGGCAGACTTTTTATATATATTTGACATTTTACTACATACACAAGTATAATGAAGATAAATATATACTGGTATGAGGTATCTAAAGGAGAGGTCAAATTGAAAAAAATAATAGAAGAGTTTGGGATATTTGCGGTTGCCTTTTTGGCTATTTTAATAGTTATGAAATTATTTAAAGGTAATATTGATATGATATCTTACAGCAATATTACTCTTATATTTGTATTGAGTTTGATAAATATAGTATTAAGACACGGGCTTGTTAAGGCAAAAGGCAAGTATAGTATGAGTAATAGGAATTTTGACTTTATAAGAAGAATGACTATGATTGGAATAATCGCTGTTTATTTCTATTTCAAACAATAAGGAGTTGTAAAAAATGAAGGAGATGGCTGAAAAAAGTAAAACAGATAAAGATGCTATAATAAAAAGACTTAGAAGAATAGAAGGTCAGGTAAAAGGCATTCAAAAGATGATAAATGAAGAAAAATATTGTGTAGATATACTTATACAGATTGCTGCAATACGTTCTGCAATAGATAAGGTAGGCGGTATAATGCTTGAAAATCATGTAAAAGGATGTGTAAAAAAAACAATCGATAATTCTGATGATATTGGGGAAAAAGATAGGGTTATAGATGAGCTTGTAAATACAATGCTTAAATTTATGAAGTAGGTGATTGAGATGAGACAAACAGGTGTTGTTGTAAGTACTAATGAGAATATAGCTATTTTAAAGATGCAAAGACATTCAGCTTGTGGAAGCTGTGGTGGATGTGGAATGGGAAGCGAAAACAGTAAGAATATGCAAATCCAGGCAGTCAATAGAATAGGTGCTACTAAGGGGGATTTTGTTGAAGTAGATATTAGTACTCCTAATGTATTAAAGGCTGCTGCCATAGCATATGTAATACCTTTAATGGTTTTGTTTGTTGGAATAGTTATATCAAGTAAAGTACTAACAGCTATAAATTATAGATCAAATGTAGAAACTATGAGCGCTATAATAGGAGCTTTTTTAATGAGTATAGCATTTATGATAATAAAAAAGAATGAACCTAAATTTAAAAAAAGTGAAGAGTATACTCCTGTTATAACTAATATAGTTGAGTAGATAATTATATATGAATAAAAAAATGCTGATTAATATTAATCAGCATTTTTTTCTATATTCAAATCATAGTATTAGACGAATTTTTTTTATTTCTTCTTTTAAATGTTTTTGCTGTAGATGAAACTAATATTACACCTATTGCTATTGATCCAGCTATAAATATAGTATCACTTCCAGTTTTAGCAGCACTATAAAAATCATTGTTTATAATATCTAGCATAGTTAAGTACATACCATAACCTGGAACTAGAGGAACTATACCCGGAATTATAAATACTGTAACGGGTTTTTTGTTTATTCTTGCAAATATCTCGCCTAATAAACCTATTGCAGTGGCTGCTATAAAGTTTGATAAAGAAGCTGAATTGGTTATATTATTCATATAAATATATAGTGTCCAGCCTATACTTCCTGTAAGAGATGCATATAAAAGATCTTTTTTAGGTACATTAAAAAATATACAAAAACTTATTGTCGCCATAAATGAGTAGATAAAATGAAGATATAAGCTCATTATAATACACCTCCAAACAAGTTAACCCATAGTTGGAATACTATACCTATACCAACAGCTATACATATAGCTATGAATATTGCCTCAAAGATTTTTGCAAGTCCTCCTAATAAATCTCCTGATATAAAGTCTCTTAGACCGTTTGTAAAAGATACTCCAGGAACTAGAGGCATTATAGAGCCAACTATTATCATATCAAGACTTTTACCAATCCCACACAGAGTAAAAAGTATACCGAGCAGTCCTATAGTAGATGATGCTACAATTGTTGATAAAAATGAAGTATCGCTTATCTTATCTATTTGATCTGCTATAAATATTGATATCATAGATATTATAAAGGCAGATACAAAATCTAAAAATTCACCTCCGAACATAAGTGAAAAAAAGCCGCCTATAAATCCTGTAAATAAAATTCTTACAGGAACAGAATATTTATCTGCATTCTCTATTTGTTTTAGCGAAGATAAGGCCTGTGGTACTGTCATATGAGAATTTACATAGTCTCTTGAAAAGTTATTTACCTTAGACACTTTGTTAAGATTTAGACTTCTGTTTTTTATTCTTTTAATAAAGCTTATACCATCCATTCTATCGTCTGATACAAATATTCCCGTTGGTGTTACGAATGCATTTACGTGATTTATATTCTTAGACATACATATTCTAATTATAGTATCTTCAACCCTGTATATTTCTGCTCCATTTTTAAGCATTATTTCTCCAGCGTAAAGAGCAATTCTTAGTATTCCTTTTTTTTCTGTTATAGTCATAATACTCACCCCTTATGAAAAATAGATACTAGGAAATTATATCAAAATTCCATTATAAAATCTTCAAAGATCTTAAAAAAATATAAAAATAAAAGGAGTATTGAAAACTGTATATAAATATAATTAAAGAGAAAAAATATTAAGGGGATAAAATATGGTGTATATATATATTTAAGTTTCGATTTTTGGGGGATTGAGATATGAATACTAAAGATTATATGAAGTTAATGCAAAACATTTTGCACTATATAGAAGATGGAATTCATGTTATTGATAATGAGGGAAACACTGTTGTATATAATAAAGCCATGGCAGAACTTGAACACATGAAAGAAACCGATGTACTAAACAAAAATTTACTAGATATATTCAATGGATTAAATGAAGAAACGAGTACTCTTTTAAATGTCCTAAAGAGTGGAGAAGTTATAAAAGACAAAAAGCAGACATACTTGAATAAATACAAAAATGAAATTACTACTATAAATACTACAATACCTGTTATTGATAATGGAAAAACATTAGGAGCTATTGAGATATCTAAGAATATAACTAAAATGAAAGAACTTTCAGAAGAAATATTGACCCTTCATAGAGAAAAATCAAATCCAAAGAAAATAATTCAGAATAAGATTAAAAAATATACATTCGAAAACATAATAGGTGAGAGTAAATCTTTTGAAAATGCGGTATCGTTAGCTAAAAAAGCATCTGATACTCCAGCTCCTGTTTTTATATATGGAGAAACTGGGACTGGAAAAGAGCTTTTTAGTCAAAGTATACACTATGAAGGTATAAGAAAGAACAAGCCTTTTATAGCTCAAAACTGTGCAGCTCTTCCTGAAAGCTTGCTTGAGGGAATTTTATTTGGAACAGAAAAAGGTGGGTTCACAGGGGCTATAAATAGACCTGGATTATTTGAACAAGCTAATAAGGGAACTTTGCTACTAGATGAGATAAACTCTATGCCGGTAGAGCTCCAAGCGAAACTTTTAAGAGTTTTACAAGAAGGATATATAAGGAGAATTGGTGGTATTAAGGATATTCCTATAGATGTTAGGATAATAGCCACAACTAATGAAGAACCGACTAAACTTTTAAAAGAAAACAAGCTTAGAAAAGATCTCTACTATAGACTTAATGTAATATCTATATATATTCCTTCTTTGAATGAAAGAGAAGAGGACATAATACTTCTAGCGGATTATTTCATAAAAAAATACAATAGAAAATTAGATAAAAATATTAAGTATATAGATAAAAAAGCGAAAAAGGCACTGTTAAATCATAAGTGGCATGGGAATATAAGAGAGCTTGAAAATACTATATATTCAGCTATTAGTATAATTGATTCTGAAGATACTATTAATATTGAGCATTTAAATATTGAGACTAATAATTCTGAAGATGTACAAAATAATATAAATATATTGAATGAGAAATGCTTAGATGAATTGTTAAAAGAAATAGAAGTTGATTTTATAAAAAGAGTTTTAACAAGGAATAAAAAAAATATTACAAAATCAGCTGAACAACTAGGAATAAAAAGACAGACTCTTCAGCATAAAATTAAAAAATATAACATTTAGAAAGCAAATATATTTGCGCTGTGATGCAAATATATTTGCTTTTTTTATTTTTTAAAATTAATTTTATATGTAAAAAACATATTGTACATCTGCCAAAAAAAAGAAAAACTATTCTGAAAGTTATGAAAACACTCGACTAAAGTGGTGTTGAAATTGAATTTTCTGAATATTAAAATAAAATGGCATATATATTGCTATATTTATTGGTGCAAGAAATTATATGATACGAAAATTTAAGGGGGAAATGAAATGGAAAATATTAGAGTTGGTATTTGGGGATTTGGAGCTATGGGTAGTGGAATGGCTAATATGTTATTAAAAAAAGAAGGAGTAGAGATAGTTGCAGTTTGTGATAAACATGAAGCTAGAGTAGGAAAAGATATATATGAAGTTTTAGGTGTTGATAGAAAAGATAGACAAGAAATAATAATTAAATCTAATGAAGAAGAAGCATTTGCAGAAAATTGTGCAGATGTAGTTTTAATTGCTACTGATTCATTTACAAAAGGAGCTTTTGACAAGATAAAATTCGTTTTAGAAAGAAAAATAAATGTAATATCTACTGCAGAGGAAATGTCTTATCCAGATGCTCAAGAGCCAGAACTTGCTAAAAAAATAGATAAAATAGCTAAGGAAAATGGAGTATCTGTACTTGGAACAGGAATCAATCCAGGATTTGTACTTGACTTATTAATACTTGCTCTTACTGGAACTTGTGAAAGAGTAGATTATATAAAAGCATCAAGAGTAAATGATTTATCTCCATTTGGTCATGCTGTTATGGTAGAGCAAGGTGTTGGAGTTACTCCTGAAGAGTTTGAAAAAGGAGTTAAGGATGGAGCAATAGCAGGGCATGTAGGATTCCCTGAATCTATAAAGATGATCACAGATGGAATAGGATGGAATTTAGAAAAGGTAGACCAAACAAGACAATCAATAGTATCTAATGTATACAGAAAAAGTCAATATGCAGAGGTTCAAGCTGGAAATGTAGCTGGTTGTAAGCAATGTGGTTATGGATATGTAGATGGCGAAGTTAAGGTTGAAATGGAACATCCACAACAAATACTACCTAATCTTGAAGGTGTTGATACAGGAGATTATGTACAAATTAAGGGAGTACCAGATATATCTCTTCAAATAAAACCAGAAATACCAGGAGGAATAGGAACTATATCTATGTGTGTTAATAGTATTCCTCATGTTATAAATGCAAGACCAGGACTTAAAACTATGTTAGATATTCCTGTCCCAAGAGCTATCATGGGAGATATGAGAAAAATGGTTGAAGAAAAAAAAGAATGCGAATGCGGATGTTGTTAGGAAGGTGAATTAAATGAATGTTAAAAAGGGAAATTGGGTTTTGATTCATAATGTGATATTAAACCCAGATCAAAGAGCACCACAAGTTCCAGATGATACTAAGAAAGTACCTCTTGAAATGTGGGTAAAAGGATTTTTAAATCATGATGCATCTATAAATGATGAGGTTGAAATAACAACTATAACTGATAGAAAAGTTAAGGGTAAACTTGTAGAGATAAATCCATATTATAAGCATGATTATGGAAAATGTATTCCTGAACTATTACAAATAGGTCTTCAGCTAAAAGGTATTTTATTCGGAGGTGAAGCCTGTGAATAAGGATATGAGTTACTTAGGTGTAATGTCTAGAAAAAATGAAATAATGAAAAATGCTGTTGGAATAGATTATGAATTATTTGAATCAGGGACTGCTGAGTTTGATTATGAAAAAATGATGAGAGAGACAGGATATACTTTAGATGAAATGCAAAGTATTCAAAAGGGAGTAGCAATATGTAATACTCCTTTGATAGAGCTTAAAAATATAACTGAGCTTGCAAGAAAATGTGCACCAAAAGGAAAAGGAGCGAGAATATTCATAAAAGATGAAGCATCTAGCCCTTCTGGAAGCTTTAAAGCAAGACGTGCTGCAAATGCTGTATATCATGCTAAAAAACTAGGATATAAGGGTGTAATTGCAGCAACTAGTGGTAATTATGGAGCTGCTGTTGCATCACAAGCTGCTATGCAGGGACTTAAATGTATTATAGTTCAAGAATGCTATGATAGTCAGGGAAAAGGACAGCCTGAGATTATAGAAAAAGCTAGAAAATGTGAGGCTTATGGCGCTGAGGTTCTTCAGTTGAGTGTAGGACCAGAGTTATTTTATACTTTTTTAAGATTGTTAGAAGAAACTGGATATTTTAATGCATCTTTATATACTCCTTTTGGAATTGCAGGAGTTGAAACTTTAGGATATGAGATAAGCATGCAGTTTAGAGAAAAAGAAGGAAGAGATCCTGATGTTGTAGTTTGTACTAATGCAGGTGGAGGAAATTTAACTGGTACAGCAAGAGGGTTAATTAAAGCTGGAGCTTTTGATACTAAGGTTGTAGGAGCTAGTGTTGACTTAAAAGGTCTTCATATGGCATCTGATACTCAATTTAATAAAAAGTCATTTACTACAGGACATACTGGATTTGGAATACCGTTTTGTACTAATCCAGATAGATCAGATGTTCCAAGATCTGCTGGAAGACCACTTAGATATATGGATAGATATGTAACTGTACATCAAGGAGAGGTATTTTATATGACAGAAGCATTAGCTCAGATAGAAGGTCTTGAAAGAGGTCCTGCTGGAAATACATCACTTGCTGCTGCATTTTGTATAGCTCAAGAAATGGATGAGGACAAGATAATTGTGGTTCAAGAAACTGAATATACAGGAGCTGGTAAACATATACAGCCGCAGCTTACATTTGCAAGAGAGAATGGTATAGATATAAGATTTGGAAATCCAGAGGATGAAGTTGCTGGAGAAAGTATAATACTTCCAAGTCATCCATCTATGATTAAGATTAAGGATCTTGATTTAAACAAAATTAAAAGATCATATATTAAAAATTGTATAGATAGAATTAAATTAACTGAAATTAACGAACAAGATTTAGCATTTTTAGTTAAGGATACTAAGTCTAGTGAAGAATTTGTAAAAGAAACATTAAAAGAATTGGGTGTTAATTGTTTGAAAGAAAATTTGGGGGTGTAAATTTTGAAAAGAGCAGATGATTTTAAGGAAAGAAGAGTACATTTAGCTGAGTTATCAGATAAAGAATTATATGATAGATTTTGGGAACTTGCTGGAAAAATAGTAGATCCATTACTAGATCTTGCTAAAAACAATACAACGCCATCAGTGGAAAGATCAGTTCTTCTTAGAATGGGATTTTCAAGCCTTGAAGCTAAGCCTTTAGTTGATGGTGCTATGGATAGAAATCTTATGAGAAAGGGAGTTGGACACGTAGTTTATAGAGTAGCTAAAGATAAGGATATATCTATTAGAGAAGCCGGTCTTAGTATGATAGAGGGCAAATATTGGGATTATGCTCTTGAGGTATTTGGGAAAGACAAGGCGGCAGCTACTTTATAGATATTAAAAGGGGGGAAAGAAAAAATATGAAAAAATTAGATATTAATGAAAAAATAGATGTAAGAAATATACTTGAAGATTTAGAAAATTATAGACCTAAAAGAAGAGGTTGGACTTGGAGAGAAAATAAAGAAATAGAAATGGGCGGACACAAGTACTCTGACTGCTCACCTGCTCTTAAAAATTCAATAGGAATACCTGCGGCTGTTAGATATTTTGAGAATTTAGATCCTCAACCTAAAGAAGTTATAACAACTGAGATAGCTTCTGGTAGGTTTGAAGATGATATAAGAAGAATGAGAATGGCTGCATGGCATGGAGCTGATCATTTAATGGTTATTAGAACTGCTGGTCAATCTCATTATGATGGATTAATAGAAGGATCGCCTCAAGGAATAGGAGGTATTCCTGTTACGAGAAAGCAAGTTAGAGCTCAAAGAAAAGCTGTTGATTTAATAGAAGAAGAAGTAGGAAGACCTATAAACTACCATTCTTATGTATCAGGAGTAGCTGGTCCTGATATAGCTGTAATGTTTGCAGAAGAAGGAGTTAATGGAGCGCATCAAGATCCACAGTACAATGTATTGTATAGAAATATAAATATGATAAGATCTTATATTGATGCAGCTGAATCTAAGAAGATTATGGTTTGGGCAGATATAGCTCAAATAGATGGTGCTCACAATGCAAATGCAACTGCGAGAGATGCTTGGAAGGTTATGCCAGAACTTATGGTACAACATGCCATAAACTCTATATTCTCATATAAAGTAGGTATGAAAAAAGAAGATATATGCTTATCAACTGTACCACCATCAGCAGCTCCAGTTCCATGTATTAAGTATGATTTACCATATGCTGTTGCTTTAAGAGATTTGTTTGATGAGTATAGAATGAGAGCTCAGCAAAATACTAAGTATGTTACATCTTCTTCAAGAGAAGCTACTGTAACTCATGTTATGAATATGATGATATCTAAGCTTACTAGAGCGGATATTCAATCTACTATAACTCCTGATGAGGGAAGAAATGTGCCATGGCATATGTACAACATAGAAGCATGTGATACGGCTAAGCAAACTCTAGTAGGTCTTGATGGACTACTTGAAATGGTTGAACTTAAAAAGGATGGATATTTAGGAGATACAGTTAGAGAATTAAAAGAAAGAGCTATTCTTTATATGGAAGAAATGCTTGAGGTTGGAGGATACTTTGAAGCAGTAGAAAAAGGATTCTTTGTAGACTCTGGAATGTACCCTGAGAGAAATGGAGATGGAATAGCTAGAAAAATAAATGGTGGAATAGGTGCAGGATTTGTATTTGAAAGAGATGAAGATTACATGGCTCCTGTAACTGCACACTTTGGAAATAATAATATAGCTCAATACGATGAAAATGCAATCGATAATCCATCTTCATTAATTGGAGGATGTACATTTGAAGACCCTGAAAAGATAGTTTACATAGATGAACTTGATGAAAATGATAATGTATTCAATCGTTTAGATGAAAATGAAAAATATAGAAATTCAAACTTTGTTAAACCAGAAGTAGAATGGCTTGCTGATGGAACTGTTCAAGTTGAATTATTCCTTCCAACAAGCAGTAGAGTAGCTGAATTTGCAGCTGTTGAATTTGCTAAGAAAATGAACCTTAAGGATCCTGAGGTTATACATGTTGAAATGATGCACCCATCAGAGGGAACGAGAGTGCAAGTAAAAGGAAAACTTGATGCAGATCTTGATATAAGTAAGCTTGAAATACCTCCAGAGCCAGAACTTATGAGTGATGAAGAACTTTGGAGTGAAATTGAAAAAAGACCTATGAAAATAGTTGCAGCAACTGTTGGAGAAGATGAGCATTCAGTTGGTCTTCGTGAAGTTATAGATATTAAGCATGGTGGAATAGAAAAATGGGGAATTGAAGTTGAATACTTAGGAACTTCTTGCCCAATAGAAAAACTTGTAGATGCTGCAATAGAATTAAACGCAGATGCAATACTTGCATCAACTATAATAAGTCACGATGGAATTCACTATAAGAACATGAAACGACTACATGAATATGCAGTAGAAAAAGGAGTTAGAGATAAAATTATGATAGCTTGTGGAGGAACTCAAGTTACTCCAGAAATAGCAGTTAAACAAGGTGTAGATGCAGGATTTGGAAAGACTGATAGAGGAATACACGTAGCTACATTCCTTGTAAATAAGAGAAAAGAAAAATTAGCTGAGGCTTAAAAATATATTAAAAATTAAAGTCCAAGTCTAATACAAAATACTTAAAATCAATAATTAAAAATAAGTAATCAATCCAAAAATAAATATTACCAAAATATCGCTCATGTGTTAAATACTTTTATAAAACTAAGCATTGCGTCTTATTGAGTATCCTAAAAGTTCTGAACTCCCGTTGGTCAGACAACGAACTTTCTTAACGGATACTCAAACGACGTAATACAAGTTTTATTCAAAAGGATTTAAAATATTCGCTAACATTTTAATAATATTTATTTTTTTATATCGTGGTTAATTATAGATTTTGATATTTGATAATTTATTTTGTATTTCACTTGGACTTAAAATTATAATAAATGAATCGTATGAGAGGGGGGAAGGGATGAAAATAGATGTTTTAGTAGCCGAAATAGGCAGTACAACTACTGTTGTAAATGCATTTAATGATATAAATACAGATAACCCTAAATTCATAGGACAAGGTCAAGCACCTACTTCAGTTCTTGAAGGGGATGTAAGGATTGGATTAAATGGAGCAATAGACAGTCTTGCTAAAAGTTTTGGTGAAGATAAGGTTGAATATGAAGAGATGCTTGCCACATCAAGTGCAGCAGGCGGACTTAAGATGACTGTTCATGGACTTGTGTATGATATGACTGCAAAGGCTGCAAAGGAAGCAGCACTTGGTGCTGGAGCTATTGTACATAATGTAACAGCTGGAAGACTTAGAAGAACTGATTTGAAAAAGATTAAAGACTTACAACCAAACATTATATTAATAGCTGGTGGTGTAGACTTTGGAGAAAGAGATACCGCCATTTATAATGCAGAACTTATAGCAGGTATGAATCTTAATATACCTATTATTTATGCGGGTAATGTAGAAAATCAAGAAGAGATAAAGTTAATATTTGAAGACATGAAATCTAAATTATATATAGTTGATAATGTATACCCTAAGATAGATTTACTAAATGTTGAGCCTACAAGGACTGTAATACAGGATGCTTTTGAAGATCATATAATACATGCTCCAGGAATGGAACGTGTGAGAGAACTTGTAAATGGACCTATTATACCAACTCCTGGATCGGTAATGGAGAGTGCAAAACTACTTTATGAAGAAATAGGAGATTTGATAGTGTTAGATGTAGGTGGGGCAACAACAGATTTACATTCAGTGACAGATGGAAGTGATAAGATAAATAGAATACTTTTAAGCCCTGAGCCGTTAGCCAAAAGAACTGTAGAAGGTGATCTTGGAGTATACATAAATATGAGAAATATAGTTAATTTAATAGGTAAAGATAAATTATCTAAAGAACTTGGATTTGATTCTAAAGATTTAATAGAAAATCATGTTCCTATACCGAAGACTAAAGAACAAATTCAATTTGTTGAGAGATTAGCTCAAGAAGCAACATTAAGAGCATGCGATAGACATGCAGGGAGAGTTAGAGATTTATATGGTGCAGGAGGAAGAACATCTATAGCTGAAGGAAAGGATTTAACAGAAGTCAAGTATATAGTGGGTACTGGAGGAGCTTTGACTAGATTACCTCAAAGAATAGAAATAATGAAGTCAATAGCAAAGTCAAATACAACAAATAGAAAATTATTTCCATTAGAGGAAGCTAAGATACTTGTTGATAATGATTATATTATGGCATCTTTAGGGGTTTTATCAAAGAGACATCCTAAATCTGCATTACTTCTTATGAAAAAGAGTTTAGGTATATAGGGGGGGAGTCGTATTGTATCCGAGAATAGAGATAGATCTTGATAAATTAAAGCACAATGCAACCTTACTTAGTAAAAAATGTAGAAAACATAATATAGAAGCGGCTGTTGTTACTAAAGTATATTGTGCTTTTCCTGAAATTGTAGATTATATAAAAGACAGTGGAGTTAAGTATATAGCGGATTCGAGAATAAAAAACTTAAAAAAACTCAGAAGTATAGATCTTGAAAAGATACTTATAAGAATACCTATGATTACAGAAATTGAAGATGTAGTAAAGTATTCAGATATAAGCCTTAACTCTGAATTTGAAGTTATAAAAAAGATAGATGAAACTTGTGCTAAACTTAATAAAAAGCACAAAATAGCACTTATGGTAGATCTTGGAGATTTGAGAGAAGGTTATTTCAAAGAAGAGGAATTATTTGAGGTTGTAGGAAAGATTATAAAGCTTGAAAATATAGAATTTGTAGGACTTGGAACGAATTTAACTTGCTATGGAGCAGTAATTCCTTCAAGAGAAAACCTAGGAAGATTATGTAAACTTGGAGAAAAGATAGAAGAAAAATTTGATATTAAATTATCTTTCATATCAGGAGGAAATTCAAGTTCACTTCATTTATTGGATAAAGGTGAAATGCCTGATAGGGTTACTAATTTAAGACTTGGAGAGGCTATAGCTCTTGGAAAAGAGACAGCTTATTCTCAAGATATAAAAGGAGCTTACCAAGATGCATTTAAGCTAGTATGTGAGATTGTAGAGCTTAAAGAAAAACCATCTATTCCAATAGGTGAAATTGGAGTAGATGCATTTGGAAATAAGCCATACTATGAAGATAAGGGTATTAGAAAAAGAGCAATAGTGGGAATCGGAAAGCAGGATATTAATATAGATGGAATGAGCACGGTTGATCCAAAACAGGAAATATTAGGAGCAAGCTCAGATCATTTAATAGTTGATGTTACTGATAGTAAAAAAGATTATAAGGTAGGAGATACTATAGAATTTAATCTTGAATACGGAGCATTAATGGCAGCTACTACTAGTGATTATGTTGAGAAGGTATTCAAGTGTGAAGAAAAATTAGCAGAGAATGTATAGGGGAATAGTCAACCTTAAATGGTTGGCTATTTTTTAGTTTTTAAATAAAATCAATCTATAAAATGATATATATATAACAAAATGTTGACTATATACAACAAAAATAGTATCTTATACATAAGAGGTGGAGTTTTATGGCAAAACGTAAAAAGTTATTTAATACAAAAATAAAAGTTCTTAGAACTGAAAAAAAATTAACTCAAGAGGATTTAGCTATAGAGTTGGGAATAAACAGAGGTACTGTTTTAGAGATTGAAAGAGGTACTTTTAATCCTTCTCTTAAACTTGCCTTTGCTATATCTAAATATTTTAATAAGACTGTTGATGAAGTTTTTGAAATTCTGCAGGAGATGGAGGAATAATTAATATGGGGGAACAATTATTAGGTATGCATTCAGTATTAGCAACTATTGTGAGTTCAGTATTTTTACTATTAGCTTTGATGGATAAGGATGAATTAGAGAACTTTGCATTTAATAATGCATTAAAAATATCTTCTGTAATTAATATAATAGCCTTATTGGTATATAGCTTATATTCAATTTCTTTAGGACGCAAAGATATTAGTATCAATGTGATTTTTCATATAATTGAAGAAATGTGTATCCTAACATTACTAGTATATTATATATATTTAAAGGGTTTTAATTTAAAAGCCAAAATAAAAAGTGAGAGGATAATAAATATATTAATATATATTTCAATTACTATAAGTGTTTTAGCAACAATCAGTATGTTATGTGAATTTAAAGCTTTTGAAAATAATATAGGGTTCATTAGATATGATGAATTGATTTTATTTTTAAATGCAATATTATTTACATTGATAATACCATTAATTCCAAAAAAAAAAACTTAATCTAGAGGAATATAAAAAAGAGAAAAAAGAAATAGATAAAAAATTTAAAATGATGTATCTAGTCTATATAGTCATTCTGTTAATTGCTATTATTTATATTACTTTTAAAAAGATGAACATTATATAGAAAAAGTGAGGTCTTAAAAATGAAAAAGAATATACATTTAGGAAAGTTACTTTCTGCAATATTTCTGATACAGACTGGAATAGTATTTTTTGCTCTATATACAGGAATAGATAATTGGATTACTAATAAATTTATTGGTACATATATAATCTCTATCATACTATATATAATATATATAGTAACTATGACTATTATTAACATAAGAAAATTAGAGAGACGAGATCTGAAGAAAAGGGTATTTATGTTTGTTAAATCATTTATATTATTTAGCTTATTAAACTATATTTGCAATTATTTTAAAATATCAAATAGTGGATTACTAAATGCAATTTCGATTGCTTTTGGAGGAGCATTTGGAATAGCTTTTTGGGATGTAGTATTTTTAAAGAAAAAGGAGAAGTATAGCTTAGATTATGTATACAAAAAAGATAATATTAGATAGACTAATATGAGAGGATTTTTATATATGAAAAAGCAATTATTAATAAATATTTTATTTTCAAGTATTGTAGGAGGTTTGTTAGGAGTGTTTTTAGGTATAACTAAAATAGAAATACCTGCATGGGGGCTTGGGGTTTTCTTTGGAGTTATAGGAGGAATATATCAAATAATAGGTAATAGTAATTTGAAAAATAAATAGAGCAGTTAATTAATATTTATACAAATAGAAGATTTATTCATATTGACTGGAGGTAATATGGGAAAATATATATGTGATTGTTGTGGGCATAAGACGTTAACTGATCCTAAAAAGAGTTATGAAATATGTCCTGTATGCTCTTGGCAGAATGATGGATATATTGATTACGAAGGCTATTATGATACAGGTGCAAATAGTACAATTTTATCAGTAGCACAGAAAAATTATAAAGATATAGGTGCGTGTGATAAAAGGTGTTTAAATTATGTAAGAAAACCTAAAGATGATGAACCGTATGTAGGAGAGTTAAAAGAATATAGAGAAAGATAATATAAGACATAGTTAAAATAGTCAATCGTAAGATTGACTATTTTAACTATGTCTTATTTTTTCAATTCATCTATGAACTCAAGTACTGCTTCTTTTTTAGTTGCCCATGAGGTAACTAACCTGATAGCAGAATGGTTATCATCTATTTTTTCCCAAGTATAAAAATTAAATTTTTTCTCTAGTCTTTCGATTATTTTGTTTTCTAAGATAGGGAAAATTTGATTGGTTGGAGAATCTATCAAAAATTCACAATTGGCTTCTTTTAATCCTTTACTTAAAAGATGTGCCATTTCATTAGCATGATTTGCAAGTTCAAAATAAAGATTATCTCTAAATAATTCTTCGAATTGTATGCCTAGAAGTCTGCCTTTAGCAAGGAGTGCTCCTTTTTGTTTTATATGGTATTTAAAATCTTCTTTTAAGTCTTCATTTTTTATTACTAAGGCTTCACCAAGAAGGGCACCATTTTTCGTTCCACCAATAAAAAATGCATCTGTAAAATTACACATATCTGATAAGGTTAAGTTAGCTTCTTTAACACAAATAGCACAACCTAATCTTGCACCGTCTGCATATAATATAAGGTTATTAGATTCACAAAACTCACTAAGATCTTTAAGTTCTTCTTTTGTATATATTGTACCTAGTTCTGTTGGGTTAGAAATATATACGAGTTTTGGCTTTACAACATGTTCATTTAAGTGAGAATTTAATATTTCTTGAATTTTTTTCGGAACTATTTTTCCGTCGTTTGAATCTACTGTGATTACTTTGTGTCCAGTATATTCAATTGCTCCTGTTTCATTAACTGCAATATGACCTGTGTTTGCAGATATACAAGCTTCATAAGGCTTTAAAAAAGCGCCAATAGCGGTAAGATTTGTTTGAGTTCCTCCAGATATAAGGTGAACATCAATGTTTTGATTATGTATTAAATCTTTTATTTTAGAAACTGCATTTTGGGTATGTCGATCATATCCATATCCTTCTTCTTGAGCTATATTTGATTCTATTAGAGCATTTAAAATTCTTGGATGGGCACCTTCACTATAGTCATTTTTAAAGCTATACATTGTAAAACCCCCTTTAGTATTAATTTTTAAAATAAAATCTCTTAACGGATATTAAAAATAAGATTATGAATTAATTGAATTTTGGATTGATTACAGTATAGATTAAAATAGATGGAGTTTCAACTAGATTTAATCAAATCAATAGGTCATTTTTTATAACGAATAGGAAATTATATTCCTCTTTAAATTGTGGATAAGTATAAATTCCGTTATGAGTTTCAAAGAAGTTTACATTTAAGCTTCTTTAAAGAAGAACTTTTTTATAATGAGTAGGAAATTATATAAAAGTGATTACTTAATATTTTTATATAATTATTTTTTTGTTAAAATAAATCTATATTCTGTAAAACAAAAATATATTCTATGAAAGGATTATACATATGTATGATATAGCAATAGTAGGTGCAGGTGTTAGTGGAATTTTTCTTGCATATACTTTATTACAAACAGAAACAAAATTGAAAATATTGATGATAGAAGAGGGAAAAAACTTCATAGATAGAATATGCCCAATTGAAAAAGGGTCAAGTGAAAAATGTGTTAATTGTAAAATATGCAATAAGATTCAAGGTTTTGGAGGAATGGGAAGATCTGAAGGAAAGTTCAATTACACTAATGATTTTGGTGGTCATTTAGGTGAGAAAGTGGGAAATGATAATGCAATGAATTTAATGGAGTCTGTTGATAAAATATTATGTTCGTTTGGAGCTGATAAAGTTGAGTTATATAGTACAGAAAATGAAGAACTCATTAAAATAGCAAAAGAAAATAATTGCAGTATACTAACTACAAAAGTAAGGCACTTAGGAACTAATTTATCGTATCAAATTTTAAATAAAATGTACTCTTATCTTAAGGAAAATGTTGATATTAAGTTTGAGACAGAAATAGATTCAATAGATAGAATTAATAATGCATTTAATTTAAATAGTAAAGAAAAGATTTTTCACTCTAAAGTAGTTGTATTAGCTACAGGTATAAGTGGGGGAGAGCAATTTTTAGGATATTGTAAATCATTTGATATTGAACCGTATAGATGTAGGGTAGATTTAGGAATAAGGGTTGAGATGAAGGGGAATCAGTTAGACTCTATTTTAAAAAAATCTTTAGAAACTAAGATTAGGTATAAAGGAGATTTACTTGAAGCTACAACGTATTGTATGAATCCTAAAGGAAAAGTTATTAAAAAATATCAGGATGGACTTGTAATGACAGATGGACAAAATTATCTTGAAACAGATAATCCCAGCTGTAATTTAAATTTCTCTGTTTTTGTACCTAAATATTTTTCTTCTACTAAAGAGGCGAAAGAATATGCTGCAAATATAATAAAATCTATAAATCAAGAGAAACATCATGCAGTTATTCAAAGGTTAGGAGATTTAATGAAAGACAGGGAAACTACAAAAGAACAACTTACTAAAAACAGTATTCAGCCAACTCTTAAAGCGCAGGTTGGGAATTTATATAATAAAGTTCCAAAAATTTACATAGGTGGTGTGTTAAAAGTTTTTGAATCAATAGAAAGACTAATAGGAGAACAAATTGATAAAGATACTTTATTATATGGAATTGATGCTAAATTTTATGAACCTGAAATCAGTACTAATGAGCATTTTGAAACTAAAGAGGAAAAATTTTATGTTATAGGAGATTGTTCTGGAACTACTTATTCTTTATCTCAGGCTGCTGCTAGTGGCGTATATCTTGGTAGGCATCTTTTGAAGATTTTGTAATTATAATTCAAATGATATAATATAAAAAGATATTGATTAAATAGAGGTGTCATAATGAATAAAACAATTGGAATACTAGCACATGTAGATGCTGGAAAAACTACATTCTCAGAGCAAATTCTGTATCATACTAAAAGCATTAGACAAAGAGGAAGAGTAGATCATAAAGATGCTTTTTTAGATAGTCATAATATAGAAAGAGAACGAGGAATTACAGTGTTTTCAGACCAAGCAGTAATGACTTATAAAGGCTCAGATTATTATTTAATAGATACTCCTGGACATATAGATTTTTCATCAGAAATGGAAAGGTCAATCCAAATTATGGATTATGCTATCGTTATCATTAGTGCGGTTGAAGGGATACAGGGGCATACAGAAACTTTGTGGCAATTACTTAGAAAACATGAGATACCTACTTTTTTCTTTATAAACAAGGTTGATAGAGTAGGTGCAAATGTACAGAGTGTATTAGAAGAAATTCGCTTGAATTTAACAGATGATGTTTGTGATATAACAAATTCTTTTGATAAAAATGGAATGAGAGAAGAACTTATAGAATTTATAGCAGAAAGAGATGAAGAACTTCTTGAAAAATATATGGAAGATGATTATGAAAATGATTTATGGTTAAATAATATGAAAAGAATGATCAAACAAAATAAAATTTTCCCGTGTTCTAGTGGTTCTGCTTTGAAGGATATTGGGATAGTTGAATTTTTAGATAAAATACATGAACTAACCTTTACAAATTATTCAGATGAAGACTCTTTCTCAGGCAGAGTTTATAAAATACGCCATGAAAATAATGGAACTAAAGTAACTTATATTAAAGCCTTAAGTGGAAAATTAAAAGTAAGGGATGAATTGAGTTATGGTGATGAAATAAACAGAGTTTGTGAAAAGATAACTCAAATAAGAATTTATAATGGAAATAAATTTAAAACGGTTGAAAAAGTATCGGGAGGACAAGTTTTCGCAGTAACTGGATTATCAATGTTATCGATAGGAGATGGTTTGGGGACTTTGAGAGAAAAAGCTAGTTATGAAATAATACCAACTTTAAAATCTAAAGTTATATTTGATTCTTCTTTGAATACAAAACATGTATTAAATTGTTTTAAAATTTTGGGTTCAGAAGATCCTTCTTTAAATGTGACATGGGAAGAAAACTTACAAGAAATTCACATTCATATAATGGGAACTATTCAGTTAGAAGTATTAGAACAATTAGTTAAACAACGATTTGATTTTAGTGTGGAATTTGGGGATCCTCAAATATTATATAAAGAAACTATTGATACAGTTGTAAATGGATATGGGCATTTCGAACCTTTAGGACATTATGCAGAAGTACACCTTAAACTAGAACCTTCTAAAAGAAATAGTGGTATAGAATTTGAAACTAATTGTCATACTGATGATTTAACAGTTGGGAATCAAAATTTAGTTCGCCATCATATTTATGAAAGAGATCATCATGGACTATTAACAGGTTCAACTATAACAGATATAAAAGTAACCTTGTTAACAGGAAGAGCTCATAACAAGCACACAAGTGGTGGCGACTTTAGAGAAGCTACATACAGAGCTTTAAGACAAGGACTTGAAAAAGCAAAAAATATTTTGCTTGAACCATATTATAACTTCAAAATTAAAGTGGAATTAGATTATATGGGAAGGGTTTTATCTGATATACAAAAAGCATATGGTAGTTTTGATACACCTAAAACTATAGGAAATAAAGTAATTATAACAGGTAAGGTTCCAGTATCTACTTTTATGAATTATAGTACAGATTTAGTTGCGTTTACTCAAGGAAAAGGTAGCATGAGTTTGATATTTGGTGGCTATGAACGTTGTCATAATGAAGAAGAAGTTATAAAAAGAATTGATTATAATAAAAATGCTGATTTTGACTATACATCATCTTCGATTTTTTGCTCAAAAGGTCAAGCTTATATAGTTACTTGGGAGAAATCAGAAAAAGAGATGCATTGTTTATAAACAAAATTATTGTAGATTATATTAAAATGAGTATTTTTTTATCTATGGATATATTTACAAAAATATGGTAATCTAAATTTGGAAATATAACCTAGATTAGGAGGTAAAACGTGATAAATAAAAGATTAATTTCGATTTTTAGTGTATTTTTCTTAGTTACAATGATGGCTGTAGTGATGGCTGCAAATGGATGCTATAGGCTCAATACATATAAATATCTTATATACATTTGGAATTTATTTTTGGCTTGGATACCATTCGTGTTTTCTTTGGCAGTACACAATAGGTATTATAAAGGCAGTGGATATATAAATAATATAATAATATTTATCTGTATGTGCATATGGTTGTTATTTTATCCTAATGCTCCTTATATAATAACGGATTTTATACATATAAATACATCTAATTATATATTCAAAATAGAGGATACTTTAGAATTTGAAAGGAACTTTTGGATATGGTATGATTTTATACTTATAGCATTTTTTGCTTTAATAGGATATTTACTTGGAGTAGCTTCTTTGTATTTAAATCAAATAATAGTTAAAGATAAATTTAATAATTTTATATCTTGGATATTTGTAATTGGAGTATCTTTTCTTAACGGTTATGGAATATATCTAGGTAGGTTTGTTAGATTTAATAGCTGGAATATAGTATCAAATCCTATGAAGTTGTTTGGATATATTATAAATAGCGTCAAACTTGAAGCTATTTATTTTTCTTTGATGTTTGGAACAGTTTTATTATTTACATACATACTCGTGTATAGTTTGATAAATTTTAAGAACAATCCTGAGTAAAGGGTTGTTCTTTTTGAATATATTAAAAAGCTAAAGTAAATTATAATAAATATATAAAGCAAAACTTAATTCAGATGGAGTTTTTACTCCACCTGAATTTTTATAACTTTTAATTTTCGCATAAATATAGAATTGTGACAGAAGAAGATATTTTTTGATATAATTATTATAAATAATTATTTGTGGAGATGATAATTTGATATTTTTATTAAAAAATCTTATAAATAATCTAGGATATGTAGTCTTAATAGCTTTTATGATTTCTAAGATAAAAAGTTTTAAGAAGATAATACAAAAAGATGAATTTAATTATATAGATCTTTTTGTATTATCATTTATATTTGGTACATTTGGTATACTTGGAACGTATATAGGAACAGATGTTAGAGGTGCTATAGCAAATACTAGAATAATTGGAGTTATGGCTGGAGGAATACTTTGTGGGCCGTTCGTTGGAATTGGAGCTGGTATAATAGCGGGGCTTCACAGATACTTAATAGACGTTGGAGGAATTACAGCCTTTCCTTGTTTTATTAGTACTGTTATTGGAGGATTTATATCGGGAATTATATACAATAAGTCAACTGATAATAATAGGTGGATATATGGTATTTTGGGTGGAATACTAATTGAAAGTATAAGTATGGGATTAATACTCTTACTTTCGAGGCCATTTGCAGTAGCTCTTTTGATAGTTAAGAAAATATATATACCTATGACTTTGGTTAATGGAATAGGTATAGGAATAGTAATACTAATTACTGAAAATATATTTGAAGAAAAAGAAGAGATAGCTGCAAGGCAAGCAAAATTAGCTCTTGAAATAGCTAATAAAACACTACCTTATTTTAGGAATATAAACAATAATTCGTTAAAACAAGTGTGTACAGTTATAAAAGATAGTGTAGGAGCTAGTGCTGTATCTATAACTGATAAAAAGTATATATTAGCTCATATAGGGGATGGGGATGATCATCATATAGATGGTGAAAAGGTGTTAACTCGTGCTACTGAAAAAGTAATAGAAACTGGAGAGATAGTAATCCTTAGAACTCATAGACAAATAGATTGCCCAAATGAGAATTGTCCATTGAAATCTGCTATAATAATGCCTTTGAAGGATAGCAAATCTACTGTCGGATCACTAAAAATTTATTATAACAAGGAGGATTCTATAAGCTTTAAGGATGAAACTTTAGCTATAGGACTTTCTCAGATGATATCTACTCAGCTTGAAATATCTAAAATAGAAAGGCTTAAGGAAATGGCGAATAAGGCTGAGATAAAGGCTCTTCAAGCTCAGATAAATCCTCATTTTTTATTCAATGCATTAAATACTATAGTTTCATTTATAAGAATAAATCCAGATAAGGCAAGAGAACTTATAATAAACTTATCTAATTATCTTAGATACAACTTAGAAGTTGGAGAAAATTTTGTTGATATAAATAAGGAATTAGATCAAGTTAAAGCTTATGTGGAAATTGAAAAGGCTAGATTTGGGGATAAATTAAATGTTGTATACGATATCGACGAAAGTATAAATGTAAAATTACCAAGTCTTATAATACAGCCGTTGGTAGAAAACTCTATAAAACATGGAATACTAAAGGGAACCGGTAGTGGGTGTGTACAAGTAAAAGTTCAAAAAAATTGTGATGATAATGTTGAAATATCTATACAGGATAATGGTATTGGAATAGATGAAAAAATAATAAAAAACATATATAAGAGAAACATGAAAGAAAACAAGATTGGACTTTTAAATGTTCACAATAGATTGAGGCTTGTATATGGAAAAGGACTTGATATACAAAAACTTGATAAAGGAACAAAAATCAGCTTTATAATATATCATGAAGGAAAGAGGAAATAACATGAGGTGTATAATAGTAGATGATGAATCTCCTTCAAGAGAGGAGCTTAAGTACTTTATAAATAACTTTAGTTCAATAGAGATAGTAAAAGAGTTTGATGATTCACTGGATGCCTTGAAGTTTATAGAAAGTAGTGATATCGATGTTATATTCCTTGATATAAATATGCCAAAGTTAGACGGTGTTTGCTTAGCTAGAGTTATAAATAAATTTAATAAACATTTTAAAATAGTTTTTATAACTGCATATAAAGAATATGCTATAGAAGCGTTTGAATTGGAGGCATTTGATTATATATTAAAGCCTTATTCTGAAGAAAGAATACTTACTACTTTAAAGAAAATAGAGAGATTAGAGTCTTGTGAAGAAAAAAAATTCATATGTGATAGAGTGACTGTTTTAAAGGGAGAAAAGATGATAGTCGTAAATATAAAAGATATATATTACTGTACATCTTCAGAACGAGATACTTTAGTTTACACTAAGGATGAAGAATATATTGTTAATATTAGTATATCTGAGTTTTATAATAAGGTTTCTGAGTATAATTTTTTTAAAAGTCACAGGTCTTATATATTGAATATGGATAAAATAGAAGAGATAATACCTTGGTTTAACAACACTTATAATGTTAAATTAAAGGACCTAGATATTAAAATTCCTGTTAGTAGAAAAAATATCAAAGAATTTAAGCACATAATGGGCATATAAATGCACTTTATGTGTTTTTTTTTGCATTTCATGTAAGAATTAAAATTTCATAGCAAAACTTTATTATAATTTAGTTAAAGACAATTAAAATTTAAGGAGGGAATGCAATGATAACGTTTTTCTCAGCAATTATACTTTTAATCTTGGGATATTTTATATATGGTAAGTTTGTAGAAAATGTCCTTGGAATCGATGATTCACAAGTTACACCGGCTATTGAAATGGAAGATGGTGTAGATTATATACCTATGAGTTGGCCTAGGATTTTCCTTATTCAGTTTTTAAATATTGCAGGACTTGGACCTATATTTGGAGCAGTAGCAGGAGCTTTATGGGGACCAGCAGCATTTTTATGGATTGTATTCGGATGCATATTTGCAGGAGCAACACACGACTTTTTATCAGGATACTTATCTATGAAGCATAAAGGTACTAGTGCATCAGAAATAGTTGGTATTTACTTAGGAGAAACTGTAAAGAAGATAATGAGAGTATTTACAGTAGTATTATTAATATTAGTTGGAGTAGTATTTATTACAGGACCAGCTGGACTTTTAGCTAATTTAACTTCATTTGACAAAGGATTTTGGGTTATAGTAATAATAGCATATTATATATTAGCAACTGTACTTCCAGTTGATAAATTAATAGGAAAGATATATCCAATATTTGGAGCTTCTCTTCTTATAATGGCTGTAGGTATAGCTGGAGGATTGGTTGTAAAGGGATATAATATACCAGAAATAACTGTTGCAAACTTACACCCTAAGGGAACTCCTATATTCCCATTCTTATTTATAACTATCGCATGTGGTGCTATTTCAGGATTCCATGCTACACAATCTCCTCTTATGGCTAGATGCGTTACAAAACAAAGCGAAGCTAGAAGAATATTTTATGGATCAATGATAGCAGAGGGAATAATAGCTTTAATATGGGCAGCAGCTGCTATGACTTTCTTCGGAGGAACTGAAGGACTTGCTGCGGTACTTGCTAAAGGTGGAGCGGCAGTTGCAGTTAACGAAATATCAACTTCTTTACTTGGAAAATTTGGAGGGTTATTAGCTTTACTAGGAGTTGTTGCTTGTCCTATAACATCAGGAGATACTGCATTTAGAAGTGCAAGACTTACTATAGCAGATTCTATAAATTATAAGCAAGATAGTTTGGTTAAGAGATTTTCAATAGCACTACCATTATTTGCTATAGGTATAGCACTTACATTCATGGACTTTAATATAATCTGGAGATACTTCTCTTGGGCTAACCAAACTTTAGCTATGATGATGTTATGGGCAGGAGCTGCTTACTTGGCTAAAGAAGATAAGAATCACTGGATTGCAAGTATACCGGCTACATTTATGACTGTTGTAACAACAGCTTATATAATACAAGCACCAGAAGGATTCAAGCAATCTGCAAGCCTTGCAAATCCTATAGGTATAATATTAGGACTTGTAATATTTGGACTATTCTTATCTAAAAAAAACAAAAACAAAGATAAAATAGCTGCTTAATAAATAAATGTATCGAAATGAAACATGTGTACTGTTTTGATACACTGGGAAAAAGATATCAAATTCATAAGTGTATCGATATGAAACAAAAAAGGTATGGTTGAATTCAACCATACCTTTTTTATTTCATAAAAATATATATTTTAAACATAAAATATATATTTTTAACATATTGATAATTATGTTAGATACCAATTGGGTTATGAAACGAAGTTTGTTAGAACTAGGTGTATTATAAGTAGTTGCAATGGGAGCTTGTAAGAAATTTTTATTATATATATGATTGAAACTGTAAGATAAAGGGTATTTAATATAAAAATAAATTGGATAAATTAAAAAACAGACTTTAATAGATAGACTTGGTATAGATATTGCTTAATAAAAGAATACTATAAAATAGAAGAGAAAGGGGGATTTATATGGAACATACATCTATTTCATATATATCTTTGTTAATAATAATTTTACTTGCTACATTTGTGCCTATATTAATAACTAAAATTAAGTTTATACCAATACCTATAGTGGTGGGGGAAATATTATCGGGAATGATTATAGGAAAGAGTGGGTTTAATTTAATTCAAGATAGTCCGCAACTTGAGTTTTTATATACGTTTGGATTTGCATTTTTGATGTTTTTATCAGGTCTTGAAATAGATTTCAATTTGATGAAGCCAACTAGTGAAAATTCTGAATCTAAATGGTATAAAAAACCGTTATTAGTATCTATAATTTTATTTCTTATAACATTGATTTTATCATTTGGTATAGCGTACCTGTTTAAAATATTCGGACTTGTATCTAATGTAGCTCTTATGAGCTTGATACTTAGTACTACATCTTTAGGAATAGTAGTCCCTATACTAAAAGAAAAAAATATAATAAACTCAGAATACGGTCAAACAATATTACTTACTGCTTTGATATCTGATTTTGTAACTATGGTACTTATAACATTTTTTGTTACGTTTTATACATCAAAGGGAGCTTATGAAGTACTTTTAATTTTACTATTGTTTGTTGCATTCTTTTTCTTTTATAGAATGGGACTTAGGTTTGTAGTAAATAATAAGATAGTAAAAGAACTAGCAGATACTACATCTCAGATAAAGGTTAGAGGGGCGTTTTCTTTAATATTAATATTTATATCTCTAGCTCAAAGTCTTGGAACTGAAATTATTTTAGGAACATTTTTAGCAGGTCTTATAGTTGCTCTTTTAGATGAAAAAGACAAATCGGATTTATATGTTAAACTTGATGCAATAGGATATGGATTTTTTGTACCTATATTTTTTATAATGGTTGGAGCTAACTTTGATATTAAATCAGTTATTGATAATCCAAAGGCAATATACCTTGTACCAGCTTTATTAGTTGCTGTGTATGCAGTAAAAATAATACCATCTTTACTTTTGAAATTTAATTTTTCAATGAAAAAAAGTATAGCTGCAGGTTTTTTACTATCGTCAAGACTTAGCCTTATTATAGCTGCAAGTGCTATAGGGTTAAAGCTTGGACTTATAAAAGAGGAGACTAATGGTGCAATTATATTGGTCGCTATAATAACTTGTACATTTTCACCTCTTGTATTTAATCAAATGATGCCTAAGATAGATTTGAAAAACAAGAAGAATATATTCATAATAGGAATTAATGATAAGAGTATGTTGCTTGCTAGAAGACTTAAAAAATTCGAAATGAATTTGATTTTTATAACATACAACAAATCTCAGTTTGACAAGATAAGTGCTAATGGAGAAACTGTATATTTAGGAGATGCTACTGATGTTAAATGGCTTAAAGAGGTAGGGATTAAAAAAGCAGATACTGTTGTTGTTGCAAAAAGTATAGAAGATATAAATACCGAGATATGCAAAATTTGTAAGGTTGAATTTGGCATAGATCATATAATACTTTTAACCAACAGTCAGTCAACGCCTGAAGGCGAGTCTTTATATGGAGCTATGAGTGTGTCTCCGGAATTTGCAACGGCCTTTATGGCTGAACATTTTATAATACATCCTAAGGCATTTTCTTTATTATTTGAAGAAGAGGATTTTATGATAGAAGAAGTATATCTTGAAAATGAAGAGTATTTTTTTAAAGTATTAAACAAGTTGGTTTTACCAGGAGATTGCTTGATTTTATCAATATTAAGAGGATGTGAAAAAATAATACCTCATGGAAATAATATACTTAAGCCTGGGGATGTTATAATGATCGTTGGGGAAAGTCATAATGTTAAAAAGGCAAAAAATATGCTTGGAAGTAAAAAAGAAGGCAGTTATTTATTATAAATAACTGTCTTCTTTTGTTATAAAAAAATTATGATATTTACTTTTAATTGTAATAATGATATAATGAATAGAACGGTTTTAACTCTAAAAACTTCGGAATTAGAATTTACAAATCTTGATGAAATTCTTACCTAGATACAATATCTAAATTCAATTAATAACAATGAATATGCATAATTGAGACTTTATAGAGTATATTTGACTAGGAAAATAGTGAAAAATATCGAAAATATCCAATTGATTAAGCTATAAAAATTTTATAGTGCAAATTGTTGTATAAATATAGTAACGAGTTATAGTTTATATGGCAGTATTTACACCTATATAGTACTTTAAACTTGGAATATTAATAATATGTTTATAAAAATAGAAACAACTTATAATGAACGATAAAAATGTTACAACAGTATAAGTATTCATATTTAAAATAAATAAGGTAATACAAGGAGGTTTTAAATGGAAAACAATAAAAGACAAATTTCATTAAAAAGAGCTGAGGAGTTAAAGGGTAGAATAGAGGACTATTTAGAAGCTAAAAAAACTATACCTAAAGGCTTGGAAAATCAAGAAGTACTACTTGAGAGAAAAAATAAAATTTTATCTGTTCTTGGAGGAACTGAGGAAGATTGGAATAACTATAAATGGCAATTATCTAATAGAATCGCAGATGTAGATACTCTGTCTAAAATACTAGATTTAGAAGATGAAGAAATTAAGAAAATAGCAGAAGTTGGGAAGCAATTCAGATGGGCTGTATCTCCATATTATTTAAGCTTAATAGATCCAAAGGAAAAATTTGATCCTATAAAACTTATGTCTATACCTGAATTTATAGAGCTTCAAGATGATGTAGATGACTTAGATCCTATGGGAGAAGAGTTTACAAATCCTGCAGGAAGTATAACTAGAAGATACCCAGATAGACTTATAATAAATGTTACTAACGAATGTGCTATGTATTGTAGACACTGTCAGAGAAGAAGAAACATAGGTCAATGTGATGAAGCTAAATCTAAGGATGTTATACAAGAGTCTATAGATTATATAAGAGAAAATGAAGAAATAAGAGATGTATTAATAACAGGAGGAGATCCACTTACATTAAATGATGATTATTTAGAGTGGATAATAAGTCAGTTGAGAGATATTCCTCATGTTGATTATATAAGACTTGGAAGTAGAACTTTAGTTACTATGCCTCAAAGAATTACTGATGAGTTCTGTAACATGATTAAAAAGTACCATCCTATATTTATAAATACTCACTTTAATCATCCTATGGAAATTACACAAGAAACTAAGGCTGCTTGTGAAAAACTTGCAAATGTTGGAGTACCTCTTGGAAATCAAGCTGTATTATTAAATGGTATAAACAATGATAAGTTCGTTATGAGATGCTTAAATCACGAATTATTAAAGTGCAGAGTAAGACCTTACTATATATTCCATGCAAAGCATGTTAAGGGAACTACGCATTTTAATACTTCTATAGATGATGGACTTGAGATAATGGAGTATTTAAGAGGATATACATCTGGAATGGCTGTTCCTACGTATATAGTTAATGCTCCAAAAGGAAAAGGTAAAACCCCTATACTTCCTCAATATTTAATTTCAAGAGGAAAAGATTTTGTAATGATAAGAACTTGGGAAGGTGAAATTGTAAAGTATGAGAATCATCCTTCTGTAGATATAAAGGAAGTTATTAAATAGTTTTTGACAATGATATTATATTGTGATACAATACATTTTGTTGAAAAATTAAATAATGAGTAAGTCGGATAGTTACGTGTGTAAACACGAGGAAAGTCCGAGCTCCATAGAGCAGGGTGCTGGATAACACCCAGTGAAGGCGACTTTAAGGATAGTGCAACAGAAATAAACCGCCATAATTTATTATGGTAAGGATGGAAAGGTGAGGTAAGAGCTCACCAGCAACTAGGTGACTAGTTGGCTATGTAAACCCCACCTGGAGCAAGACCAAGTAGGAACTAGAAAGGGGAGCTGCTCGTTCCCTTTCCGATGGTAGGTCGCTTGAGCCTATTGGTAACAATAGGCCTAGATAGATGACTATTCAAGACAGAACTCGGCTTATAGATTTACTCATTATACACGGCATAAACACTATTCTTCGGAGTAGTGTTTTTTGCTTATTGTTCGATTTTTTTCAAAGTGAGTATAACTTTAGTATATAAACCTATAGAGATGAAGATAAAAAAGCAATATCTGAATATATTAAGATGTTCTATAATCGCAAACAAAGGCATTCTTCTCTTGGTTATCTATGTCCCTTAGAATTTGAAAAACTGAACCTGCAGAAATAGACTATTTATAATGTCTACTTAAGTGGGTTCAGTCCAGTCTATTTTATAATTGATTATTTTTAATTTATTTTAAATTTTTCAATCTCTCTTTTAAGGTTTTGAACTAAGCTCCTTGTATTTTCAATATAAGAGTATATTTCATCTAATCCTGATAATTGTTCTTCGGATGAAGTTGCTATCTCTTCTGTATTTGTTGCTGTTTCTTCCGTTGCTGTTGATATATTACTAATACAATTAATTATGTCCTCCTTATCCTTCATAACTTCTGATGTATATTCCGTTAATTTATCAATCTTAGAAGCAAAGCTCTTCAATAATTTAGAAGTATTACTGAATATTTCATTTGTATTCTTAATAGTTTTATTTTGTTCTTCTACTATTTCACCGAATTCATTCATTGTATCTGTTGCTCTATTAGATTTTCCCTGTATATTTTGAAGAAGATTTTTTATATCATTTGTTGCTTTAGATGTTTCTTCGGATAATTTTCTTATTTCCTCTGCAACAATAGAAAATCCCTTCCCAGCTTCTCCAGCTCTAGCCGCTTCAATACTTGCATTTAAAGCTAATAAGTTTGTTTGATCAGCTATACTATTTATTAATCCAATAATTCGTTCTGCATTATTTACATATTCACTCGTATCTTGTATTACCTTTGCTATTTCTGTAGTTTTTTCATTACTTTCTTTCGTTCTAGCATCTAACAACTTCATAATATCCATCCCTTTATGAGTTAACTCACTTGTATCATAAGAAATATGAAATACATCAAGAACTAAGTTATTAGAATCATTAATTTTAGTTCCTAGGTTATTTGCTTTTTCTGATATTATTTCAATATCAGTAGACTGATTTACTATACTACCTGAAATTTCATCTATATTTTTTGACACTTCACATATAATTTTATTTGACTCTTTAGACATATGTGTTACCGCTTCAAAACCTTCATTCACTTCTTCAAAAGATATATTTATCTTAGTTAAAATATCCTTTATATTGTGCTGCATTTTACTGATAGCTCGTCCTAAAATTCCAAACTCATCTTTTCTTTGTATAATATTTTCAGGCATTTCTCCCGTAAAATCACCTTTTTCTAAATTTTTCAGGTAAGTAACTACATTTGACAAAGGCTTGGTTAATTGTTTTAAAGCAATATATATAAATATTAAAACAATTAATAATGAAATTATTGTAATAATAATAGAAGATAATACTGCTGAATTTACCTCGGTTTTAACTTTAGATATTGGCGTATCCACAACAAGAGACCAAGGTGCCTTTATATTTCCAACAAAAATCGGTGCATATATTCTATACACATTCGTGTGCAAATACTCAGAATATACAATTTCCTGGCGATTTTCTCCTTGTTGAATTATATTCATTATACGTTCTTTTTCTTTCTTATATTCTTCAGTCATATTTTCTTCGTTGTCATCATTTTTAAATATACTCTTTCCTAATAATTCACTATTAGGGTTGGCAATATATGTTCCATTGTTCGCTATTAAGCTAACACTTAAATCAGAATTACCTTGTGTAAGTTCCATAATATACTTTTGAAATGAATCTAATGATATATCGCTTCCTACTAATCCACCAAATTTACCTTTATGCACTATAGGCGTCAATACACTTGTGAATAAAATCTCTTTTCCATCTACAGTATCTAAATAAGGATTATGCATTATTGGTTGTCTATCAATCTTCATCTTATCATAATAACTACCTGGCACAAAATCGGGCTCCGTTGGTTCATCAATGATTTCGTCTCCTTTTCTTACAAAGAAAGTTATGTATCTTCCATCATTCATTTCCCCTTCTTTTCCAGCAAATTCAATATCTTTTCCATCTATCCCATTGTTATCTCCTGTTATAAATATACTATTTATATCTTTATTATTTTTTAAAACTGCTATCTGCATATCATCTAACTGACTTCTATCTACATTTCCATAATCCATAATGCCATCTATAGATGATGCCAATATAGATGTCGTTTGCAGTGCTTTTTCCATTTTCGCTTTAATAAGTACTTCATATTTATAAGATAAATTTAATGCTTCCATATATGCCTTTTCTTCAATTATTTTATTTGTCTTTTTACTTATGATAAAGTTTACTCCTATAAAAGATACTAAAATAATGATTGACATTATCATCATTATTTTAAATCTAAAACTTCTAAATTTCATGGTAATTCTCCCCTTTGTATAATGTAGTTGTAACATTTAATATTGTTTTACATCATAGTGTAAATGATGATTTAATTATTGGTGTTACTTTTATATGTTTGGTATAAAAAGCTTAACTACTTTAGAGAATATTGATACTGTAAATACTTGGAGATTTTAAAAATTTTCAGGTTCTAGATAAATAACTCATAAATAATAAAGCAACTGCGCTTGTTGAGATAATGATAATTTTCTAACGCTAAAATTAAAGATTTTGCATTTGTCACCCCCAAAAATATGTAAATTTTACTCTATTATACCAAATATACAATAAAATATCAATTATCGACATTGTTTTACAACATAGTCTACTTCTGCTTAAGGACGGTTCTAATGTTTTAATGGGCATCATTTCTATACTTACAATAAAACAGTATAAAAAGTTTAATAGAGATGTCTGTTAGGACTTAATATCACCACATCCCTCTCTAAATCATATGATGATACTAAGATGCTTTAGAGGAGGAGAGTTTTATGTCTAAGAAAAAATATAGGATAATGGCATTTGATGGAGGAGGTATAAGGGGAGTGCTCAGTGCTACTATACTTAAAAGATTAGAAAAAGAAAATCCTAGATTAATCAAAAGTACAGATTTATTTGCTGGTACATCAACTGGTTCTTTTATAGCGTTAGGTCTTGCTTATGGGTTATCTGTCAAAGAAATATTAAATTTGTACTCTATGGTCAATTGTAAATATATATTTTCTCCTAAATACAACGAACTTTTTAGACCTAAATACAATAATAAGCATTTGAAGGAAGTTCTTATGAGTGTATTTCCAAAAAATCTTAAATTAAAAGATTTAAAAAAGAAGGTATTAATACCAAGTTTTGAAGTTATAAGTAAGAATAATGGTAGCTGGAAGCCTAAGTTTTATACTAATTTTGAAGATAAGGGAACGGCTAATGAGTATGTAATAGACGTAGCTTTATATAGTAGTGCAGCTCCTATATATTTTCCATCTCATAAAAAACATATAGACGGAGGTATTATAGCAAATAATCCGAGTTTAGCATCTATTTGTGTTGCTAAAGATCCAAATGGAGCTAATAAAAAACTTGAGGATATAAGACTTTTATCTATTGGAACGGGATTTACTTTAACCAATATAAAAGCAGATACTAGAAAGTGGGGAGCTATAGAGTGGGGTCTAAATCAAAATCCTCCATATCCACTTCTTAATATATTATTTGAGGGAAATACGGATGCTGATACTTATTATAGCCGTGAATTGTTAAAGGATAATTTTTTTAGAACTAATCCTCAACTTTCAAAGTCTATTGATTTAGATAGTTGTAAAGAAATACCTTATTTGATTAATGTTGCAGATAGTTGTGATATAACATTTATAAACAATTGGATTAATGATAAATGGTTCTAGTATTTGTTTAAATAAATCAGCTGTAGTATAATTTATTTAAACAAATAATACTAAGGAGTGCTGTATGGACAATAAATCGAACTTTACTAAAGAAAAATTAGTACTTAGATTTAAAAAGATTCACAGACAATTGACTGATATATATATAAGGATTTTAAGTATTGAATACAACAGTTGTGATGAATCTTTGGCGTTTAGGCAGGCTTATATTTTTATTAATAAGGTTTTTTTACTTAGAATACTTCAAAATAATGGATTTGAACTAGGAACTTATAATGAAAAACAATTTATTATAGAGAATAAACTTGATGAAATATTAAAAATTTATCTTAAAAATACAGAAAACTATGAAGATTTAAATTTGTTTTGTGAGGAGATAGATTTAAATGAAAAACAATTGAATGAAGATGAAGTATGCGTTATGTACAATGCAATAAATAAAATAAAACTAAATGTGGACTATTTGCAGAGCATAGATAATACTATACTTGGAGATTTGTATGAAGTTTTTATGGATGAGGAGATTAGAAAGTCTCTTGGACAGTTTTATACCCCTGGGTTTATAATAGATTATATTTTAAATAATACTATCGCAAATGAGGATATAGTAAAGAAACCCTTTATCAAAGTTTTGGATCCTGCATGTGGTAGTGGACATTTTATTATAAAAGCTTATGATATGTTAAAAAAGAAGTTTGTTAAAAAGTTGAGTGTTTTAAGACAAATATACAAAGATGAAATCTATACTATAAAAAAAGCAGGAGAGTATATAAATCTTAGGGGTGTAGACTATTGGAAAATAGAAAATTTACATTATCATTTGTTAAAAAATTGTATATATGGATCTGATATTGATAAATTTGCTATAGATATTACTATTGTAAATTTAATTATAAAGGATGTAAAAAATTTTAGTTATGATATTAATATTATACATTCAGATAGTTTGGTTAGATGGGAAAATGATAAGTATAGTAAAAAAAGAGAATTTTGGAGCAATAAATATGATTATGTTATAGGAAATCCTCCTTATGTTGGAAGCAAGAAGCTTGATATTTATTATAAAAAATGGTTAATTGAGGAATATGGTGAAGTATTTAAAGATAAATCTGATATTTACTACTGCTTTTATAAGAGAATATTAGAGGTTTTGGATGTTGATGGTAAGGCTTGTATAATAACTCCCAGGTATTTTATAGAAAGTCCTAGTGGAAAGTCGCTTAGGGGCTATTTAAAGAGAAAATCTAGTATATTAGAAATAGTAGATTTTTATGGTAACCAAATATTCAAAGGAGTAGGTGTGGCTATTGCTATATTTACATTTAAGAAAAAGTTAGATACAGACATTATATCTGTTTATAAGCTTGTGAATGATAGTTTGAATTTTTATAATAATACAAGTCTTGAAACTATGTTGAATAACAAGTGTTTTGAAAAATTCAATTTAAAAAGGTCTGAGCTTGAAGATGATAGATGGATTCTTGTATCCGATGTTAAGTACAATATTTATAAAAAGATTAAGCAAAATTTAAATTATGAACTAAAGGATATAGCTGAAAGTTTTCAAGGAATAATAACCGGATGTGATAAGGCTTTTGTTTTAAATACTAAAGAAGTTGAAGCTAATAATATAGAAACAAGCATACTTAGAAAATGGGTTAAAAACAAGAATGTAAATAAATATTCTGTTGAAGATAGCGATTTGTTTATAATATATTCAGATTTTATTGAAGATAAATATAAATATAAAAATGCTTTGAAATATATAGGCAGGCATAAACAAAAATTGATAAATAGAAGAGAGTGTAAAAAAAATATAAGAAAGTGGTACGAGCTTCAATGGGGTAGAGATTATAAGTATTTTGAAAAAGATAAGATAATGTACCCTTATAAGGCTTCGCATAATAAGTTTGCCATTGATAAAAATGGATATTATTGTAGTGCTGATGTGTACTCTTTTTATATAAAAGATGGGTATGAAAAGATTTTTTCTTTAGAATACATAGTTACTTTGTTAAATTCAAAGATATATGAATTTTATTTTAAAATGTTTGCAAAAAAAATAAGCGCTCGTATATATGATTATTATCCTAATTCTATAATGGATTTGGGTATATTTAAGAATCTTAAGTATGAAGAAATAGAAAACATAGGTAAAAAAATAATATCTTTAAAAAGAGATATAGATATTATAAAAAATAAAAAAAGCTATGATGAAAAAGATCCTATAAAACATTTTTATAATAAATGTGTTGATATATTAAAATTGAAAGAGGCAATATACAGATTGGAATTAGAGGTAGATAATATTATCCTAGATTCGTTTGATTTGACTAAAGAAGATTTGAGTATAGTATATGATGATTTAAATATAAGAGATATAGATGAACTTAAAAGTATAATACCTGAGAATGAATTTGTTGATATGCATATAAACAGGAAAAAATCTATAAGTTATATATCTAATTTATATGATTGTGATGAGTTTAAAATAATTAAGTTGAGGCATGATTATAGTATGTCTTGTTTTGGAGATGAGCCATGGCGACTCTACAATATGAATGAATTATACGATGAGATAACAGAATATTTACAAAAGAATATAGAAATGATAAAAAATAGTAAAGATATGAATATAGAGACTATAGATAAGATTATGAATAAAAAATGCAAGAATTACCTAATCAACATTAAAATATTGGGTGAAAAATACAATTCTAAAAATAGATTAAATACATTAAATAAGATTATGAAATAATAGCAATATATAATAAATTCCTTCATAAATATATATAGAGGCTTAAAAAGGAGGGATTGTATGTTTAAAATAAATGTTACTGAACAGGATTCTATGTTTTTAATAAATGTAGGCGGGAATATATCTAAGGAAGAGATAAATGAATTTTTCATAGAGTACAAAGAAAGTATAAAAAAAATAAAAACATCAAAATATAATTTGGTTGTACATCCGCATGAGTTTGAAACAGATGAAGAATATGCTATGAAAAACATATTTAAAAAATTCATGAAGAGTGGATTTAAAAGAATATACATATTAGATAAAATAGGAATAAAAGAAAATTTGAGACTAAGTAAATTAGAAAAAAAATTCTTTTATAATAAGGTTAGGATAGTTAATTCTATGGCTGAGATAGAATAAGTTGAAAACATTATGTTTTCAACTTATTTTTGGTTCCCATGAATATTTTTAATACCGTTTTTATCTATAACTATCTCTTGATTATAAGCGGCTTTTGAAAATATTTTTTCTGCTTTTGCAATAGGAAGACCCTTTAATATCATATTCTCGGGCTTGGCTTCTCCTACATTATCCATATAAAGTCTGTATAGATAGTTAACTGCTTGTGGTAAAAATCCCAACATCCTAGCTGCTACAGTATCACAAGCAACAGGATCTGTTCCAGCTATTATAAGACCATCTGTATCTACAGCTTTTCCATCACTTGGACCGTTTCCTATCATAGTCTTATCAAGACTTATTATACTTAAGTCTATTGGAATTTTTTTAGACATTGCAACTATAAATCCGTGTAAATCCTCATGTATGCCTAATTTTTTCTTTGGAAATCCGTGAACACCAGCTGGAGGCCAACTAAGCATTATATTTTTGATACTAGCACTCATAGTAGCTTCCTCGTGTTGCTTAAGCTGTGTAAATGATATTAACACATCAACTTCATCTATTAACTTGTTTATCTTGGTATTTGGGATTATATTATGGTCTAAGTCTATTGTTGTATATGGTCCGTAGTTTAAGTCGACAAATTCTACATTCTCATCCTCAATTACCTTATCGTAACCTACAAATTTCATTACATCTAAGGTTTCCTCTCCTCCAGAACCTGTTGCTATGTATATTTTTGAAGGGTTATAAGACTTTACATACTGAATTAATGATTTCAAAGTATTGGGTCCTATTACTGTAGCTGTTGAAGGTTGTTTAGATTTTACCCAGTTAGGGGTTATAACCACTGTATCATCATTTTTTATCATATCTCCTATAGGAAGCATATCTAGAGCATCCTTTAATGAATTTTTTTCACTCTTTGACTGACTTATAGAAACTATACTATCTTTTATTTTCCTGTTATTTCTCATAAAAAAACCTCCTCATTAAATTAGAATATCCAAGAAATTTATATAAATACGTATGAGAATAAACATAAAATCATTATTTACTAATATTAAAAAAATATGATAAAAAAAATTCTTTGAATTATAATAAAAATATATTATGCAAATGGAGGAATTCTTATGATAGATACAAGACTAGATACATTTATAACCGTTGTAAAAACTAAAAACTATACAAAGGCAGCTCAAATACTAAACTTGACACAACCTGCAGTATCTCAACAAATCAAATATTTAGAAAATTATTATAATGTAGAGCTTATTAAAAAAGCTAATAAAACAATATATCTAACTAAAGAGGGGGATATACTATATAATTATGCTCAAAAAATGAAAGCCTTAAATAGAGCTTTAAAATCAGAAATAAAAAACAACTCCTCTTTAAGAAAAATACACAATATTGGTGCTACTATGACAACAGGAGAATACGTAATGCCTTATATACTTGGCGATTATAAAAAAGATTATCCGAATATAGATATTATACTAAGTGTGGATAATACTAAAAGCATAATTGAAAAATTACAGGATGGAGAAATAGAACTTGCCTTGATAGAAGGATATTTTGATAAAGATAAATTTAAATATATAAAACTAAAGGATGATGAGCTCGTACTAGCAGTATCTCCTAAACATGAATTTGCATCCAAAATAGAGGTGGAACTAGAAGAAGTTATAAAGGGAAAACTAATATTAAGAGAAAAAGGATCAGGAACTAGAGATATATTCGAAAGGAAGATATCTGAGTTTGGATACGGTATTGAAAATATGAACGTATATATGGAAATACGAAGCATAAATGCAATAAAATCTCTTGTTGAATCAAACCTTGGATACACTATAATTTCGAAAGAAGCTATAAAAAGAGAAGTGGATTTAAAATTTATAAAAATAGTACCTATAAAAAATATCAAGATAAAAAGAGAATTTAACTTCATATATAAAACTAGCTCGTTTTTAGATTTTATAAATAGCTTTATACAATACTGCTACAACCATAAGTGAAAATTATGAATATATAATAAATCATAATTTTTAATTATATACATTCTTTGGTATAATCAAGCTGAGGGAGTGATTAACTTGAAAAAAATAAAAAGATTATTACCGGGGTTGGGGTTTGTATTTTTAATATCAATACTATCTATGTTTATAAATGATAGCATAAAACACATAATAAACTTAGAGGCATTGACAATAGGTATTGTACTTGGAATTATATATAATAATACTTTTAAAACTAGTGATGTATTAAAGCCTGGAATTACCTTCTCGCTTAAAAAATTGCTAAAGTGGGGTATAGTATTACTTGGATTTAAGCTTAATTTTAGAGCTCTTATAGAATTGGGACCTAAGGTTGTAATGATGATTGTATTATATGTTCCATCTGTTTTGATATTATCGTATTTACTTGGTAAAATATTCAAAATAAATAGTAAGGTAGCTGTTTTACTTGGAGTAGGATCTAGTATTTGCGGAGCGTCAGCTGTTGTTGCGATGAGTAGTTGCATAAATGCACAAGAAGATGATTCGATTGTTGCAGTATCTATAATAAACTTTTTAGGTGCGATAGGTGTACTTGTATACTCTACTATAGCAATAACTTCTGGTATGAGTAATTTAGAATACGGTATTTGGTCTGGAATATCTCTTCAAGGAGTAGCACATGCTATTGCAGCAGCTTTTGCAAGGGGAGACCAATCGGGAGAAATAGGTACTTTGGTAAAAATGGGAAGAGTAGTAATGTTAGTGCCTGTTTCGTTAGTGCTTAGTTATCTATTTAATAGAGAAAGCAAAGAAAGTAAAGTCAAGTTTCCAATGTATATACTATATTTTATATTCGCGGGAATAATAAGTTCTTTGAATATTATATCCATAGATTTTATAAAAATATTATCTAAATTAAGCTCTATGTTTATATTAATGGCAATGGTTGGTATGGGGCTTAGTGTAGACATTAAGAGTATAAAAGATAAGGGGATGAAGGCGCTTATCATGGGATGTTTGTTATTTTTGATAATATCTACGACTATGTATTTTGTATCTATATCGATTATATAAAAATATTGAAATTATAACAAATAATATTATAATTTGAAATTTAATACTGTTTTTATAGTATAATATAGAATAAAAAATAATTTGATTTGAAGTATTTTACATTTGGATAAGACATAAAAATAGGGGGAAATGATGGAAGAAAGAAAAATATTTATAGATATTGATGAATTAAAATCGGGTATGGTTCTTGCACAGCATATTGTAAATAAAAATGGGGTATTCTTATTATTTGAGGGATTTGAATTTAAGGAGATAGAAAAAATAAAGGAAATGCTTTTAAGTCATAATATACATAATTTAAAAGTTATAGTGAAAGAAGGTATGGATGATACTTACACTAAAGAGTATTTTCAAATATATGATTTCAGACAAAATATGAATGAATTAATAAATGATATAAAACACAAATTTTATTGTATAGAGTCTGGAGAAGAAGTAAATAGAGAAGATTTTGAAAAGACGATAGAAATTGCTATTAGATCATGTAATGGAAGTGTTAGTTTATTTAAGCTTATGAATAAGATAAAAGATATGGAAGATTATATATATATGCATTCTATGAATAGTTCATTGATAAGTTATCAAATAGGAAAATGGTTAGATTTAAAAGAAGAGGAACTAAAGGAGTTAACGCTTAGTGCTATATTAAGCGATTTAGGAAAAATGAAAGTATCAAAAGAAATAATTAATAAGCCAAATATACTAACATATGAAGAATATTTAGAAGTAAAAAAGCATTCTATATTTGGGTATAAATTAATAAAGGGCAGCAATTGCATAAACAATAAAATAAAAAGAGCTGTACTTGAGCATCATGAAAGAATAGATGGAAGTGGATATCCTAGAGGAATAAAAGGAGATGAAATATCATTATATGCTAAAATAATAGGAATAGCTGATGTATATAGTGCTCTTACGTCTAAAAGACCTCACAGAGATAGGAATACTCCTTTTGAAGCTATAAAAATACTTGAAGAAGAATTTGTGTCTAAATTAGATACTAAAATTTTGTATTTATTTTTGAAAAAGGTCGCTGCAGAATATTTAGGAAGTGAAATTATCTTAAATGATGGAAGAACTGCCAAGATAGTATTTATACCATCTCAAAATATATGCAAGCCTTTAATTGAAATGGAAGAAAATGGTGAAGTGGTTGATTTAGGTAGTAACCAAAATTCTAAATTATATATAAAGGAATTTATATTATAATATAACTGTGGATAGGTGATATTATGAGAGGTTTGATATTAGAAGGAGGAGGATCAAAAGGATCCTATCAAATTGGAGCATATAAGGCATTAAAGGAAATTGGTATAGACTTTGATGGAATTGCAGGGACTTCTGTTGGTGCGCTTAATGGAGCTTTAATTGTTCAAGATGAATATGAAAGGGCTCATGAAATATGGTCAAATATAACTCCTCAAAAGGTAATAAATATAGAAAATGAAATATTTGAAAAAATAAGGGACATAGATATAAATATAAAAAACTTCAACATGATAATAAAAATACTATCTAAGACTTTAAATAATAAAGGATTAGATATATCACCTTTAAAAAATATGCTAACAGAACATATTGATGAAAATAAAATAAGAAATTCAAAAAAGGATTTTGGAATAGTAACAGTCTCTATTAATTCATTAAAGCCACAAAGATTGTTTCTTGATGATATACCTCAAAATATGCTAGTAGACTATTTAATAGCAAGCTCAAGTTTACCTATATTTAAGTTAGAAAAAATAAATGGAAAGTTGTATTTAGATGGAGGATTTTATGATAATCTTCCTATAGGTCTTCTAAAGGATAAAGGATATGATGAACTAGTAGTGATAAGGCTTTATGGAATTGGAAGAACGAAAAGAGTAAACACAAAGGGAATGAAAATAATATATATAAATCCATCTGAACATCTTGGACCTACTCTTGATTTTAACAAAAACAGGAGTGAAAAAAACATTAAACTTGGTTATTACGATGCATTAAAAAGTTTGAATCAACTATATGGGAATAGATATTATTTTAAAATAGATGGAACTTGCGATGAGTTTTATTTTGATTTAATAAAAAAAATGAATAATAAGACTGTAGCTAAACTTGCAGATAAATTGAAAATTAAAGGAGAAACCTCGTTAAGATTATTATTGGAAAAAATAGTTCCTAAGCTGGGAGAATTATTGGATCTTGGAAAAACATTTTCCTATAAAGATTTAATTATAACTATATATGAAATAAGGATGAATCAGTTGGGATTTGAAAGGTTGAGAGTATATAGTTTTAAAGAAATATTTTGGTATATAAATAGAAATTATAATTTTGAAGAATATAAATCTAAAGATATTCTGAATAGAATATTAGTAAAAAAAGAAAACTTAATAAATGATATTATTAAAGAAATTATAATAGATATACAATATAGAATGGAATAGAAATTCCTCAAAATATAACAGAATATGGCAAAAATCAAAAAGTCAGAAAATATAAGCATATTATATTGACAAAGAAAATAATATTTTATAAAATGGAATTGAAAAATTCATAATATTTTTCGTGGAGGATGCAGATGAGTAAATATTTGGTGAAAAAAGTATTGAGCAATAATGCTATCTTCGTTAGCGAAGGAGATAAAGACTATATACTTTTGGGAAAAGGAATCGGTTTTGCCAAAAAAAAAGGTATGGTCTTAGAAAAATTGGATAATATAGAAAATACATTTGTAGCACTTACTGATGAAGATAAAAATCTAATATACAATGTAGATAAAGAAATATTAGAAACGGCTGAGCAAATAATAGATATGGCATCGAATGAACTTAATGAAGATTTAAATCCATACATTCATATTGGACTTATAGATCATATTAACTTTGCTATAAAAAGATTAAGAGAGGGTATTGAGATAGTAAACCCTTTTTTAGTAGAGACAAAATTAATATACCCTAAAGAATACGATATAGCTAGTAAAGCTGTGGATATACTTAAAGAAAAATTAAATATAGAAATACCTGATACAGAAATAGGATTTATTGCTTTTCATATACATGGTGGAAGAAGCAATACTAGTAAAACTTCTGCATTAAAAAATACCAAATTAGTTAATATGATAGTAGAATATGTTGAGAAAAAGTTAAAAAAAGATATAAAAAAAGATTTGATGATATATAATAGATTTGTGTATCATTTAGTGGCTCTATTAGATAGAGTAAACAGTGGGAAAACTGTAATAAATAATTCTTTAGAGACAATAAAAAAAGAGTTTTTCTTTGAATATAAAATAGCATATGATATTTCTAAAATAATTCAAAATGAATTGAAAAAAGAAGTATCTCAAGATGAAGTGGGTTATATTACCCTACATATTTACAAACTCAATAGCTTATAATTAAAGAGACTATCGGTGTGTTACTGATTATGCAGGCATTAACCAAATTGTTTTATGGATATGTACGTTTTTTGGATATTGACGTACGATTTTGTTAAAAATATTCATAAACATTTGTTGATGTCTTTTTACATTATATAAAAATATCCAAAAATAAAAAATTAAAAAATAAATTGATGAGGTGAATTTAAAATGGAAAAGAAAGTAACTATAAAAAATGAAAGCGGAATACACGCTAGACCAGCAGCATTACTTGTTAAGAAGGCTTCTGAATTTGAATCTAAGGTTGAAATAGATTTCAATGGAAAAAAAGTAAATGCAAAATCAATAATGGGAATAATGAGCTTAGGAGCTTCAAAGGGAAGTGAAATAACAGTAATAACAGAAGGTTCAGATGAAAGTAAAGCTTCAAATGAAGTTGCAAAGCTTATTGAAAGTGGATTCGGAGAAGCATAATCAATACCTGTGTATAAAGGAGAGGTCGGAATGATTAAAGGAACGAATGCATCACCGGGTATCGCTCTGGGGAAAGCGTTAGTACTAGAACATAATGAAATAGTTATAGAAAAGAAAACTATAGAGAATATAGAAATAGAGAACAAAAAATTAACAGATGCAATAACTAAATCAAAAGAAGAATTAACTAAGGTTAAGGAAAAGGCTTTAGCGGAATTAGGACCAGAAAAAGCGGAAATATTTGAAGCTCATTTACTAGTTCTTGAAGATCCAGAACTTGTAGAGTCTACTTTAAATAAAATAAAAGATGAAAGAATAAATGCTGATTATGCGTTTAATGAAGTAAAGAATATGTTCGTTTCTATGTTTGAATCTATGGACAATGAATATATGAAGGAAAGAGCAGCTGATATAAAGGATGTAGCTAATAGAGTTTTAAGACATATATTAGATATAAAATTCGTAGATTTATCAGCTCTTGAAGATGAAGTTGTGTTAATAGCTCATGATTTAACACCATCTGATACTGCAACTATGAATAAGAAAAAGGTTTTAGGATTTTTAACTGATATAGGTGGAAGAACATCTCATACAGCTATAATGGCTAGAACATTAGAAATACCAGCAGTTGTAGGACTTAAAAATATAACTGAAACTGTTAAAGATGGAGATTATATAATATTTAACGGAGAAACAGGTGAAGTTATAATAAATCCAGATGAAAATATTATAAATGAATATAAGGCTTTAAAAGAGAAGTTTGAAAAAGAAAAGAAAGAATTAGAGTCTTTAAAAGGACAAGAAAGTAAAACACTAGATGGAAGACATGTAGAATTGGCTGGTAATATAGGAACTCCAAATGATGTACAAGGTCTTATAAATAACGATGCAGAAGGTGTTGGACTTTACAGAACTGAGTTTTTATACATGGATAGATCAGATTTTCCTACTGAAGAAGAGCAATATGAATCTTATAAGGCTGTTCTTGAGAGTATGAATCCAAAGCCTATAGTTATAAGAACTCTTGATATAGGTGGAGATAAAGAACTTTCTTACCTTCAATTGGATAAGGAGATGAATCCTTTCTTAGGGTATAGAGCTATAAGAATATGTCTTGATAGACAAGATATATTTAAAACTCAATTAAGAGCTCTTTTAAGAGCTAGTGTACATGGAAACTTAAGAATAATGTTCCCTATGATATCAAGTCTTGAAGAATTACTTTCAGCAAAAGAAATACTTGAGGCTGTTAAATCTGATTTAGATAAAGAAGGAATTTCTTATAGCAAGAATATAGAAGTTGGTATGATGATAGAAGTTCCATCTGCTGCATTAATATCAGATATTCTTGCAAAGCATGTTGATTTCTTTAGTATAGGAACTAATGACTTAATTCAATATACTACTGCGGTAGATAGAATGAATGAGAAAATACACAACCTATACAATCAATTCAACCCTGCTGTTTTAAGACTTATTAAAATGGTTATAGACAATGGCCATAAAGAAGGTAAATGGGTAGGAATGTGTGGAGAAGCTGCAGGAGATAAGAGAATGATTCCAATACTTCTTGGAATGGGACTTGATGAATTCAGTATGAGTCCAATATCTATACTTCCAGCTAGAAAGCTTATAACTTCATTAAAATATGAAGAAATGAAAGAAGTAGCTCAAAAGGTAGTATCTATGGGTACTGCTAAAGAAATAGAAGAATATATGCAAAATAACTTTGCTTAAATAATGAGAACCTTATGCCGATATAAATTGGCATAAGGTTTTTATTTTTACAAAAGTATTCATATTTTAGTTATAATATAATATAAGAATTTAAATAAAAACTGTGGTGGTGTTTTGATGAGTAAGTATGCATACATAGGGTCATCCAATACTGGAAAGACAACAAAGCTGATAAGTGTATATAAAGAATTTATAAAAAATAACGTAGATGAAAATAGAATAATTGTGTTTATAAACTCTAAGTCTCAAAAAAGATTTTGGGGGGACATAGATACTAGTACATTTTATAAAATAATTAGAAATCATATAGTTTTATTTTGGCCTTTGGTACAAAGAAACATAAATATAAAAAAAACTACTCCTAAGTTTTTGGATATGGAGATAAGTGAATACCTTCTAAACAAGCTTGTGGACAAATACAGAGAAGGAGGAAGGTTTCTAGATGTAAATATACCTAATTCAGTTTTGTCATCGGATATACTCAACAATATATCTAAAATATCTCTAAATTGTATCGAATATGATGAGGTAGATAAGTATTTGATTAATTTTTTAGATATAGAAGATATATTTGTAAAAGAGAATATTTTATCTATGAAAGATATAATAAATGTATTTGTAAGAAAAAATATAAGCGAAGGTGTTTTGAATTTTAGTTTGGCATCATATCTTTTCAATAAATATATAATAGATGATCCTTTATATGAGGAGTATATAAAAAATAATATAGATTGCTTTATTGTGGATGATATTCAAGAAAAGTCATTTCTTGAGCTTAAGTTTATAAATAAGGTTATGAGTATAGTTAAGGAAACTCATATTGCATATAACTCAGATGGAGCTATAACGAAGATACTAGGAGCTGATGAGGATTCTTTTAAACAGATAATACTTCCTAAATGTAAAAAAATAGATATGGGAACATCAGACTTTATAAATATAGAGAATATAGAATTTAAAAATTCTACTATGAGAAGTGAGATGATACTCAAGATATCTGAAGAAATCCAGAATTTACTAAAAAATGGATATAAAGAAGAGGATATAGATATAATAGGACCATTTATAGATTCTATATTTGAGAATAGAATAAAAAAAGAGATGGACAAAAATGGTGTTAATATAAATATTATGACTAGAAGTGGGTCTCTCACTGATAATCCATATATAAATAGTTTGATTACTATAACTCTTTTAGCCAATAGTTCTTGGAAAATGAGTCCGAATAAAGATTCTATATGTAAGATGATATCGTTTGTACTAGGTGCAGATATGATAAGGTCTAGGTATATAACTGATAAGATAACTCAAAAAGAGCCTTATGAACTGCCAAAAGTTGAAGAATTAATATCTATTGATATAGAAGAAGAGTATACAAATAAATATGAAATTTTAAAAAGTTGGATATATGAAAATAAAAACAGTGAAATAGATATGGATAAATTCTTGAAAAAAATGTTTTTGGACATACTATTACCTCTTGAGGTGAGTGCTGAAAATTTAAGTACCTGTAATTATTTAATAAATCTAGCAAAATCATTTATAGAATACGCTAATGAAAACGAAAAGTTTAAAGATAATAAAAGTAAATTATTTATAGACATGATTTTAAAGGGAATAAGGGTTTCTGATACAAGAGATAATATAGAGTTAAAGGGAATAAAGGTTTGGTCATCATATTCATATTTACTAAGCTCTAAAAATAGTAAAATACAAATATGGACAGATTCAAGCTCTGATGTATGGCATCAAATAGGTATAAAAAAATATTATAATCCCTTTATATTCTTAAGAGAAAATAAAGGTGAAAAATGGAGCTTTGAAAATGACGAATTATATAGATATAATCAAACTAAAAGCGTAGTAGATAGCTTGCTTAGAAAAGCTTCAGACAAAGTTTATATATACAGTAGTGAATTTAACTCTAATGGATATGAGCAAAAGGGTGAGTTGAGTAAATATATAAGATAGATACTTAAAGGAGATTTTTTATGAAGTGGAGAGAAGGTCAAATAAAAGTAATGCAGTATAAAGGGGGTACACTTGCTGTACCGTCTGTTCCAGGTGCTGGAAAAACTACGGTTATAACATCAAAGACAGCTGAACTTATAGATCAGGGATTGAATAAAGATGGGAAGATTCTTATAGTTACATTTACAAATAGTGCTGTATCAAACTTCAAAACAAAGTTAAAAAGCATACTAGAAGAAAAAGGACTTGATAGCAATAAGGGGTGGGAATGCAAGACTCTTCATTCGCTTGCAAATTCTATAATAAGAGAAAGTCCAAAGGATGCAGGTTTTGATGATGATTTTGAAGTCATAGATGATATTGAGGCTAATGATATAATTAGAAAACATTCATTTGAATTTTACAAAACGTACAAACATATATATTCTAGATATTTAAATATAAAAAATAATAGTTCTCAGGAGTATATACAAAAAATCGAAAAAAGATGGAATGATAAATTTGTATCTGTAGCTAAAAATATAATAAGTTATTTAAAATCAAAAGGAATAACTTATAATGAAGCACAGAATATCTTAAGAAATAATCCTAAAATGGATGATCTTCTTAAGATAATAGTAAATATATATATATTGTATGAAAAAGATCTTGTGAAAAAAGGAAAATTAGATTACGACGATATAATAATAAGAGCTTTGAAACTATTGGAAAATAAAGAAGATATATTAAATAAATTCCAACAAAGATATACATATATATTTGAAGATGAGGCACAGGATTCATCTCCTGCCCAAGAAAAAATACTCGCTTTATTATCTGAAAATCACAAGAATTTAGTTAGGGTTGGAGATCCTAATCAAGCTATAATGTCAACTTTTACAAATTCTGATCATAGGCTTTTTAGAAAGTTTTGTGAAAGAGAAGATGTAGATAAAGTAGTTATACCAGTATCTAGTAGAAATACAAAAAATATATTGAATCTTGCAAACTACTTAGTAAAATGGAGTAATGAAGGTGGCATGGAGTTGAATAAAGATGAAGTTTTGGTTAATCAGTATATAAAGCCAGTTGATGAGGATGATCCATTTCAAAACCCTGTTATAGATGATATAGGTATATACACTAGAATTTGTCAAAATGAAGATATTGAGATGCAGGATGTAGTTTGCAATATAAAAAATATTGTAAAGAAATATCCAAATAAGACAATAGCATTGCTTCTTAGATATAATTATAAGATAGATAGATATATTAATTTGTTTGAAAAAGAAGATATACCGTATCAAGTTATAGATAAATATAGAGGAGAGGCAGCTCTTGTAATTGAGAAAATAGGAAAGATAGTAAGTTTTATAGCAAATCCTGATAAACCTAATTTATTTAAAGTTATAGATATGGTACATGGAGAGCTTAGCGAACTTCAAAAAAGTGAATTTAATAAATATAATATAGAGGATATATTCTTTCCGATGGGAACTAAAACTATCCAAAAATTAGAGATAGGTGAAGAGTTAAATGAATTACTCAATAATCTTAGAAATTTATTTGAATACTCAATACAAAAAATAGATAAGTTCTTAGTTCAAATAGGAGAGGAATTTAAATTCAACTTGCAAGAACTTGCAATATTAGATTATATCTCTAGTATATGCAATAAAATGTTTTTTGAAAATAATAATTTTACATTAGAACATTTAGCTTATGAGCTTTTAAAGAATAAAAATGCATTTAATTATTTTGCATCTATGGTATTTGAAGAACAAGGATATGAGCCTCAAAAGGGAAGTGTTACTATAACTACTTGTCACAAAGCCAAAGGACTTGAATGGGATTTGGTAATTATACCTCATATGACAATATCTGATTATCCTGGCAAATTCAACGATAAGTTTATAGGAGAGCTATATTATTTAAAACAAGAGTATAAAAATATAGAGACTTTATATAAATCTGAGATAGATTATTTAATAGAAAATAAAGAGATTCAAAACATCACAAGAAAGATGAAGGGAGAAATACTATCTGAAACATTAAAACTTGTATATGTAGCTTTTACTAGAGCTAAGGAGAGGTTATATGTATACACAAATGGTAAAGAATCGAATCATTCTATATACTTTAAGGTAACACAAGAATTTGTAGAAGGGAGCAAGTAATTATGAGTGATTTGAAAAATATACAATTTAGTCAATCTAGTATAGATACTTACGATACATGCAAACTTAAATTTAAGAAAATATATATTGATAATATAAAGTGGAGTAGGGATAACCAAAATTTTGGTAGTGAATTTCATCTATTGGCACAGAGGTACTATATAGGAATAGATGAAGAATTAGAGCCAGGAAGAGAAGATTATATGCTTTTCAATAATCTAAAAAAGTTCTTAAAAAGAGAGAAAAATATGTATCCTGAGTATAATATAAAATATAAAGACGAAGAAATTACATTAATAGCAAAAGTAGATCTTATAAAAATAGAAAAAGAAAAAATAATTATATACGATTGGAAAACTAACAAAAGTAAGTTTGATAGATCTAAGATGGAAAAATCGTATCAAACTAAAATATACTTGCATAATGTAGCTGAAAAATTCGATGTAAATCCTAATGATATAAGCCTTATATATTATAATCCAAGATTTGATAATTATATAAAAATAGGTTATAGCGATACTGATCATAAATACAATAAAACAGAGCTTAAAGAAAAAATAGTTAGAATAATAAATGAAAAAAACTTTGATCAAAGAATAGGTAAACACTGCTCGTTCTGCCAATTTAATTCTATTTGTAATCAACAGTTTATAAGTGTAGATTGCCTTTAAGAATATCTATAAAATTTTTTATTGTTCTAGTTTTTATATTTATATATTAATGTGTCGTATACACCTTCTTTAAATTTATAGTACCTAGAAATGGAATTTCTGATGGACTGGTATTTAAATCTTTTGTATCATAAAATTCTTCTTTAAATACTTATTTTATAATGAATATATATTATAATTATAATATATATTTAATATATAGTGTTAATGAGTTATGAAAAATTGTATACAAATAAATATATAAAAGGATGATATATTATGAAAAAATTTAAGTATGCCTTGTCGTTTTTTAAAAGAATAGGGCTTGTATCTGATTTTTTAAAGGATGGCTGTGTTTCTAAGTTGAAAAAATTAAAGGTTATTATGATGTTGTTATTTGGGTTTTTGTATTTTATATCGCCACTAGATTTAATTCCAGAGGTTATATTAGGGCTTGGTATTATTGATGATGGAGTGGTAATTCTTTATTTGCTTACAGAAATAAACAAGGAATTAGACGAATATGAATTAAAGTCAAAAAATATTAAGTGCAGATACCATAGTGAATATGGAAATGTTATAGATAATATAGAGTACGATATAGAAGATAAAAGCTAAAAATATTCTTAGCTTTTATTTTTTTATGAGCCATGCGTTAGCATGAAGCGAATTTTGTATATGTTGAAAAACAGAGACTTATAAAGGATAATACTTTGAACTTATGGATAACATTAATAAGTGAACAAAATTAATGATTCAAAGAATAAACACGAATATTTTAAAATGCAAATCTAAAAACATTCACATTGCAGCGGAAGTATGATATAATTTTATAGAATAAACAAACGGGAGTGATAAAAGTGTATAAAATTACGGACGTTCTTATAAGTGAGGAAGAAATATCAAAAAAAGTTTATGAGCTTGCTAAAATTATAGAAAATGAATATAAAGGCGAGGAAGTAGTATTCGTTGGAATATTAAAAGGCGCTTGTGTATTTGTATCGGATATTATAAGAAAGATAAATTTAGATATAGAATTAGACTTTATGGCTGTGTCAAGCTATGGAATGTCTACTCAAAGTTCAGGTGTTGTAAGAATATTAAAGGACTTAGATAGTGATATAGAAGGTAAAAATGTAATTATAGTCGAGGATATAATAGATACTGGGCTTACTCTTAGCTATTTACGTGAAAATTTAATGGCTAGAAATCCAAAATCATTAAAAATATGTACTCTACTTGATAAACCTGAAAGAAGAAAGTGTGATATACCAGTTGATTATGCAGGGTTTAAAATACCTGATAAGTTTATCGTGGGATATGGAATAGATTGTGGAGAGAAATTCAGAAACTTACCTTATATAGGTATTGTTGAAAAAGAAGATTAATAACTAAATTTTATGTGACTAATTCAAAAATATATTATTCTAAAAAAAGGCAAACACTTGATTACCATTTGTTATATGGAATTTAGTTTTTGTTTTTTTTTATAGATTTTTTTTATAGTTAAAATTTACATATTAATAAATTTTATATTTACTGGTTTTTATTACAAAATAATGTACTATATTAAGGAACGTGTTCACAAAACTTATTTTGGAGGAGATAATATGGCGGATTATACAAAAATGTGGCAAGAATTAGATGTTGATATTGAAAAGCACGATGGACTTTGCGAAGTTCTTCCGATGTTTTATGAAGATATATATCTTTCTCAAGAGAATAGACCAGAAAATATGAATTATTATAATTTTGTGATATCTGAAGTTCATGGACTTAGAATAAAAGAACTTCAAGACTCAAAGAAGGAAGATAAAAAGGTTGTGGGATCTTTTTGTGTATTTGTTCCAGATGAGATAACATTAGCTTTAAATTGTGTACCTGTAGGTATATGTTCTGGATCTCAATTTTGGGTTCCTGACGGTGAAAAAATCCTGCCAAGAAATACATGTCCTCTTATTAAAGCTTCAATTGGTGCTAAGTTGAGTAGAACATGTCCGTATTTTCAATCATGTGATATGGTAGTTGGAGAAACTACATGCGATGGAAAGAAGAAGGCGTGGGAAATACTAGGGGATTATATGGATGTACATGTTATGGACTTGCCACAGATGAAAAGAGAAAAAGATAAGCTTCATTGGATAGATGAAATGAATATATATAAAGATGTTTTAGAACAAAAAACTGGAAATAAACTTAGCTTTGAAAATTTAAAAGAGAAAATAGAGCTTGTAAATAAAAAGAGAAAAGTTTTAAAAAGATTATATGATCTTAGAAAATGTGATCCAGTTCCTATAAGTGGAAAAGATGCACTTTTAGTATCTCAAATTGCTTTTTATGATGATATAGATAGATTTATAGAACAAACTAATAATTTATGTGATGAGTTAGAAGAGAGAGTAAAAAAAGGTGAAGGTGTATTTGATAAGAATACTCCAAGAATTATGATTACAGGAACTCCTATGTCGATTCCGAATTGGAAGATACACCATATAGTAGAGACAAGTGATGCTGTTGTAGTTTGTGAAGAGACTTGCACTGGAACTAGATATTTTGAAAATCAAGTTATTGAAAATGCAGAGAGTATGGATGAACAATTTGAAAATTTAGCTAGTAGATATCTTGGAATAAACTGTGCGTGTTTTACACCTAATAAAGGAAGGGTAGAGGATGTATTGAAATATGTAGATGAATATAAAGTTGATGCAGTTGTATATAATTCACTACAATTTTGTTCTACATATTCAATTGAATATAAAAATATAGAAAGAGCGTTAAAAGAAAAAGGAATACCTGTTATCATGATAGAAAGTGATTATAGTGAAGAAGACACAGGTCAAATAAAAACAAGAGTGGAAGCTTTAGTTGAAATGGTTAAAGAAAAGAAAGGTGTTACAGCTTGATAAAGTATTATATTCTATTTGATTCTTATAATGATGGATTTTGCTTTGAAAAAGTTTTAAAAAAAGACAAAATAAAATACACAATAGTACCAACTCCTAGAATTATAAGCAAATGCTGTGGAATGTCTATAATGTTGAAAGAAGAAGTATTATCTTGTGTATATAATTTGGTGTATAAAAATAAATTAAAAAATGAAGGTTTGTACAGGGTAAATAAAGAAGTAAATACATGTGAAAAATTATGGTAATTTAAGGAGTGCATTAGATTGTATACAATAGGAATAGATATAGGTTCAGTTGCCACTAAACTAGTGCTTATGAAAGATAAAAAGGTTGTTGAATACAGAGTATGTCCAAGTGGATGGAGTCCTAAGGAAACTTGTGAGAGTTTAGTTGATGATATACTCTGCAATAATAATTTGGATAGAAGAAATATCAAAAGTATTATTGCAACGGGTTATGGAAGGGTTGCACTAGATTTTGTTGATAAGAAAATAACGGAAATTACATGCCATGCTAAGGGTGCTAAATTTTTAAACGAAAAAACTAGCGCAATAATAGATATAGGAGGGCAAGATAGCAAAGCTATTGAATTAGATGATGAAGGAAGGGTTTTGAATTTCATAATGAACGATAAATGTGCAGCGGGTACTGGTAGATTTTTAGAGGTCATATGTACTGCAATGGATATAGATATAAAGGATTTATCTGATATGGCTTATAATGGTACTCCTGTTAAAATAAATAGTATGTGTACTGTATTTGCTGAATCTGAAATTATAAGTTTGAAATCTAAGGGAGCTAAAAAAGAAGATATAGCAGCTGGCCTTATTCATTCTATAGTAGATAAAGTGACTTCTCTTACCTCAAAAATTAACTTGAATGAAGAAGTGTTTTTTTCAGGTGGATTATGTACTAATGAATACCTAAAAGATGCACTTCAAGCTAGATTAAATAAAAAAATAAATACTGATAATCGAGCTCAATTCACAGGTGCAATTGGAGCCGCTCTTTTAGGGTAATGTAGTAAGGATAAGATTTAATCTTGTCCTTATTTTGTTTTTCGGGTATTATTTTAAAGTATAATAAGTAGATAGTTAATTGAGGAGGAGTTTTGATTGATAGATAAAAAAGTAGTAGTAATTGGTGGAGGAGCAGCTGGAATGATTGCAGCGGCTATTGCTGGTGACAGAGGTTTAGACGTTACTTTAATTGAAAAAAATAGAGTTATGGGAAAGAAGCTTTTGATAACGGGAAAAGGAAGATGCAATATAACGAATGACTGTGATGTAGAAGAGTTGATTGAGAATGTTACTGTAAATGGAAAGTTTTTATATAGTGCTTTTTATACTTTTACTAATATGGATGTTATAGATTTATTTAATAAATTAGGTGTTAAAACTAAGGTGGAGAGAGGGAATAGAGTATTTCCTGTTTCAGATAAATCTTCTGATGTAGTTGAAGCTCTTAAAAAGTATATGAAACAAAACAATGTAAAGGTTTTAAAAGGAGAAGTTGATAAAGTAGAATCAAATGACGGATGTATAAAAAACATAGTATTAAAAGATGGAAAAAGCATAATGTGTGACAGTGTAATTGTTGCAACTGGAGGAGCATCTTATCCTCAAACAGGGTCAACTGGAGATGGATATAAATTTGCAAGACAAAACGGGCATAATATAAATAAAATAAAGCCATCTTTAGTTCCACTTGAGACTAAGGAAAAGTGGGTAAAAAATTTACAAGGACTAACGCTTAGAAATATATCTATAAAAGTTCTAAATAAAAATAACAAAAAAGTATATGAAGATTTTGGAGAACTTAATTTTAATAGTTATGGAATCTCAGGTCCTGTTGTATTGTCTGCTAGTTGTTATATAAAAGATATAGATAAGAATGATTATAAAGTTATAATAGATTTAAAACCAGCTTTATCTGATGAAAAGCTTGATAACAGAATACAAAGAGATTTCGATAAGTACTCAATCAAAAATTTTGAAGAAGCTTTAAAAGATTTACTTCCTCAAAAGATGATACCTACGATAATAGAATTGACAGAGATTGATCCTAAAAAGATAGTAAATCAAATATCAAAAGAAGAACGTAAAAAATTAATTGACACTTTAAAAAATATGACTTTGAATATAAAAAATTACAGATCTATAAAGGATGCTATAGTTACATCTGGAGGAGTAAAGGTAAATGAAATTAATCCAAGTACTATGGAATCTAAATTAATTAAAGGCTTGTACTTTGCAGGTGAAGTTATTGATGTAGATGCTTATACAGGAGGATTTAATCTTCAAATAGCTTTTTCTACAGGATATCTTGCTGGTATTAATTGTTAAAAAAACATATAATAAAGTAAAGCTATATTTTGAATGTAGAGATAAGCAAAGGGGTGATTATATGAAAGCAGAGATATTATGCGTTGGGACGGAAATACTTTTAGGGGATATAGTTAATACTAATGCACAATTTTTAGCTAAAGAACTAGCTGATTTAGGTATTTGTGTTTATTATCAAACTGTTGTAGGTGATAACCCAGATAGATTAAAAGAGGCTCTTAAAATAGCTTTTTCAAGAGCAAACTTGGTTATTACAACGGGAGGATTAGGACCTACTAAGGATGATTTAACAAAAGAAGTATGTGCTGAATTTTTTAATCAAAAGCTTGAATTAAATGAAGAGTCTATGGATTATATAAAAGAGTATTTTAAATTTCAAAATAAGGAAATGGTTAAATCGAATGAGAAACAGGCTTGTTTCCCTAATGATAGTATTATATTAAAAAATGATTGTGGAACAGCACCAGGTTGTATAATGAAGGATGACGAGAATACAGTTATATTACTTCCTGGACCTCCAAGAGAAATGACTCATATGTTTAAAAACTATGTAAAGCCGTATCTTCAAAAGTATCAAAAGGATATAATAGAGTCTAAAACATTAAGAATATGTGGTATAGGAGAAAGTAGTGTAGAGGAGAAAATACAGGATTTAATTGAAGGTCAGACTAATCCAACAATAGCACCTTATGCAAAGTATGGAGAGGTAACTCTTAGAATTACAGCTAGGGCTTCATCTGAGGAAGAAGCTCAAAGCTTGATTGAGCCATTAAAAAATGAGATTTATTCAAGGTTATCTCCATTTGTTTATGGAGAAGATGATACCTGTCTTGAATTTGAAGTTGCCAAGATGATTATAAATAAAAATCTAACAATAGCTACTGCAGAATCTTGTACAGGAGGACTTATAGCATCCAAGCTTATAAACTATCCTGGAATATCTTCTGTGTTTAATGAGGGTATGGTTACTTACACAAATGAGGCAAAGATGAAAAGGCTTGGAGTTAAAGAAAAAACACTTGAAAAATATGGAGCTGTAAGCGAGCAAACTGCTATTGAAATGGCTATCGGAGTAGCAAAAAACACAGAATCTAATATAGGTATTTCTGTAACAGGAATAGCAGGACCAAGCGGTGGGAGTGATCAAAAACCTGTTGGACTTGTATATATAGGAATTTGTATAAATGGAGTTACAAAAGTTAAACAATTGAATTTAAAAGGAGATAGAAATAGAATACGAAATATAACTGCTATTACAGCTTTAAATTTCTTGAGATTAGAGTGCTTGAATATATAGAATTGTATACACCATAAAAAGCAAGGTTTTACAAAAACTACTATACATGAAATTTTAAATTCTTCACAAAATAGTAACAAGCAACAAATAAAAAAATAAAGTGAGGGATTTAATATGACTAACAACAATAATAATAACAAAGCAGTTCCAGCAGCTAAGGCAGCATTAAATCAAATGAAACTTGAGACTGCTAATGAATTAGGAATATCTAATTATGAAAATATGGATAAGGGAAATCTAACAGCTAGACAAAATGGTTATGTAGGTGGAACAATGACTAAAAAATTAGTTGAGATGGCTCAACAACAAATGAGTGGTGGACAAACTAAATAGTAAGTTTAATAAATAAAAGCGAAGAATTAATTCTTCGCTTTTATTTTTATTATAATATACAATCTTCTAGCTGGTCTAAATTCTTTATAAGTATAGTGTTTTTATCAAATTCTATTAAATTTTCTTCTCTCATTTTTATGAGTTCTCTAGATAAAGATGGTCTAGTTACAGCAAATTGTTCTGACATTTCTTGTCTTGAATAAGGTATCTTTATCAATAGTTTTTTTTGTTTTGTATATTCATCTAAAAGATAGCTTGAAACTTTTTCTCTTATAGTTTGATAAGATAGTGTTTTTACTTTTTTGTTTAACATAAGGATTTTGTTTGATAAAAGTGACATAAAGTTATTTAATATATCAGGATTTATTGTACAAATTTTCAAAATATCTTCTTTTGATATGAACATAACTTCTGTAGAATTTATTGATACTAAGGTTGCTGGGTATGTGCTTTTTTGAGAAAAAACTATAACTTCTCCGAATATATCTCCTGATGATAAAGTTGAAATTGTAAGGGTTTTACCAGATGGATAAATTTTTTGGATTTCTATATTACCAGATATTAAAATACCTATACTATTTAAAGAATCTCCTTCTATGGCTATTAACTCATTTTTATTAAATGATTTTATTTTGTAGTTGATATTAGAAAGTATATCATTTAAATTGTTATCTACTATATTTTTGAACAATACACTTGATTTTAAAATATTTTCTAAATCTAACATAATAGTCTCCTTAAAAATCTTTAGAAAAAGACTTTTTTACTAAATAGTAATATAAATAAATTTAAAAATCAATACAGAATATTTTTATTCATTTTAGTAAATAATAGAATTAAAATGATTTAAGGAGTGATTTATAATGGAACAGAATGTGAATTTTGAAGCTATTAAGGAGCAATTTAAGAATGGTTCATTAGATGAACAAATAAGAATATACACAACTACATCTGGTCTTACAGTTGAACAGTTTAAAGAGTTACTTAAATATTTTCCTATACAACATCTAGATAAATTGGAAAAAGCTATGGCTTAAAATGAAAAAAACTATATATTATTTATGCGGGGGTTTAATATTTTTTCTTATACTCTTAACCAGTATTGAATTTTATTCTTTAAATTCTTTTTTTTACTTTAGTCAATATGATAAAAATAATGTTTATCAAAATATTACATATTCAAAAGAAGATGTAAAAAATATAACTTATAATTTGATAGATTATCTAAAGTATGATGTGGATTTAGACTATAAACATGTTTTTTCAGAAAAAGAAAAAAGACATATGAAGGATGTAAAGTATATATTTCAAAAAGGAATATGGATAAAAAAATTATCCATAATAATTATTTGTATAATAATTTATACAAATAGAAAAGATATGAATAATATGCTAAAGTGCTTTACCAAAAGCATTCTAACAATATGTGTTATATTTACACTATTGTGCTCTATAATATCTTTAAATTATTATAATTATTTTACTGTGTTTCATAAAATATTTTTTAATAACGATGATTGGTTATTAAGTCCAAAAGAGAGTATAATAATAAATTTATTACCACTTGAATTTTTTAAAAGCATAAGTATATATATTTTTATTACTACTATGATTGTAAGTTGTATCGTTATTTTTATTAACTTCTTTTTAATTAAAAGAAAAAAGCTAGAGTTAGAACTCTAGCTTTTTTCTATTTAAAATCAAATAATTGGAATTATATAAATATTTAAATACACAGGATCAGACAAGACAAAAATAGAGATATGTTGAAAGTATAAAAAATTTTATAAATGGAGAGAATAAAATAAAAAACAAGAGGTGATTTTATGCTCAGTAATTTTGTGGGACTTATATATAAGGAATTGATAAAAGGAAAAATAAAAGACTTAAAGAAATTAAATCAATACAATATTAAGAAAAAAGAAGATTTTAATATTATAAAAAGGATAGACAATTTTCTTGCTAGAATAGCTAAGTATCTATTGAATATATTTATATTTTTAATTATGGTCAAAATAAATATATATATTAGTACTGTTTTTTTGATAGGGTTTTTATTTTACAAAAAAATTATAAATGATAATATAAAGGAAAATATGAAAAATAGAACGTTCTCCTTAAAAAAGCTATTTGATGAAGTTATAAAAGAAAATTCAAAATTAAAAATAAAAACAATTATGGTTATGTTTATACTTATGCAATTTTCAAATTATACAAAACTTTACATGGGCATAATCGTGGTTCTTTTAGTATTTACTATGAAGGATATATATAGTAACATAAAAAATATAAACGAAAATACTTTTCAAGAGAGACTGTCTAAATAGTTTTAGATCAAGTGGAATTTGCTTGAAGTGGGGGACGATATTATGGAAAATGATAGAGATAGAGTTTATAATATATTAGAAATATCCAAATTAGTTACGGGGTCTATGAACTTTTTTGAAATAAAAGATGAAATTGTATCTAAAATGTTAAATGTAATACATCCTAGAAAAGCTTGCATAAACTTGTTTTATAAAAATAATTATAAATACTCATATTTAGTGTGTTCCGCTACTTTAGATTATATACCTGAATTGTTTTTAAATAAAAATGAAGATAAGATTAAAATAGATTTTAATAAATATCCTAAATACATCCATGAAGCTGTATTTGAAAAAAAAATAGTTTGGGTAAAAAATATATTTGAAGATGATAGAGCTATAATGGAAAGAGATGTGGCCACAAAAGAAGGATATATGGGAAGAATAGTATTTCCTCTTATAGCTAATAACAATGTGATAGGGTTTATAACTTGTTATATAACTGAAGATGATGATATGACACAAGAAGATATAAATTTTATATCTTCTGTTTCTTCGTTAATAAGTCTTTCAATAGAAATAACAAAAGAAAACTATAAGATAGATACTTTAATAAAAAAATTAAGAGGAGCTATAAAATATATAAGCAAGGCAACTCAGGAATTATATAAAAACAAATCAATAGATAACTTTCTTTCTTTAGTTAGTAGGCAAATGTGTAAGCTTACATTTAGTGAAAGTTCAATAGTAATACTTAATGATAATAACAATAAAACACAGTCATTTAACCAATACGGCAATGACAATATAAATATACACAAGGCGTTAGCTTGTGTTATAAAAGATGATATAGACGATAATGGAAAATATTACAATCCTAAGAATTTGAAAAAACATATAGATGATGATAATATAAAGTCCTTAATATATTATAAATTAAAGGTTGAAAATGAAACTATAGGATATATAGCTGCTGTAAACAGCAAAAAATACACTGATGATGATATTAAAATACTTAGTATATTTTCATCTCAAATAGTACTTGCTATTGAAATATACAATGATTCTAAAAAAATATTTGAGCATGAATTAATGGAAAAAGAGCTTGAAATTGTGTCAAAGCAGCAAAAACTTATAATGAGTGATACTAAAATTAAATTCTCTGATTCAAAAGAAATAGTATTTTTTCATGAGCCATCAAAACATATAGGTGGGGACTTTTGTGAAATAATAAAAATAGATGAAAATAAGGTATGTATATTTATAGCGGATGTTATGGGTCATGGCATAATGTCTAACTATTTTGTAGCTATGATAAAAGGGGTACTTCAGACTTTAGTATATGAAAAAGAATCTGCTAAAAGCATACTGACGAAGATGAACAGAATATTATATGATGATTTTGATAAGGTAGATGTATTTGCTACCGCTAGGATTGGTATATTTGATTCTAAAACTGGAAAAGCAGTAATATCAAATGCTGGACATCATCATTCTATAGGAATTAAAAAAGACAAAGATATAATTGTAGATGATCTTGATTTTGATAAGGGTATGCCAATAGGTGTATTAAAAGATATGGTATATAATGAACATGAATACAATATAAACGAGTATGAACTTGTATGCATATACACTGATGGTATAATAGAAGCATCTAATCAATATGGAGAAGAATTTGGGTTAGATAGATTGAAGGAATTAATAAAAAGTAATTATGATGATTCTACTTCAAATATATATGATAAACTTAGAAAAGAACTAAAAAGTTTTACAGGAAAAGATAGGTTAGAAGATGATTTGCTTATTTTATTTGTAAGAAAATTATAATATTTTTAACTTTCAAAGAATAAAGTAGATTAACAAATGGGGGGATATGAGTGAAGTTTTTAGTTATAAATGCAAGTCCGAGAAAAGGGAAAAACTGTCATATTATAGAGGATTATGTAGGTGATATACTTTATGATAATGATATGGATTATGAAGTGATAAATATATGGGATATGGATATAGAATATTGTAATGCATGCGGGTACTGTGATAAGACTGGGGTTTGTCACAAAACCGATGATATGAGCCACATGTATAAAAAGTTTGATGAATCCGATGGAACTATATTGATATCTCCTGTTTATTTTGATAGTGTTCCTGCAAAGCTTAAAAGCTTAATAGATAGAACTCAATCTTTTTTTGCAAGTAAATATATATTAAAAAGACCATCTATAGATAGAAATAAAAAAAGGCTTGGCATGTTCATACATGTAGGAGGAAGTAATCCTTATGAAACTCAATTTATGGGAGGACAAATAACAGTAGATTTTTTATTTAAAAGTATAAATACAAAATTGATTCATAATTATTATATATCTAATACTGATGATATTTTTGTAAAAAACAACGATTTATATAAGGAAGATATAAAAAATTTAATTATAGATTTAAATAATAAGGGCTAGTTATTAACTAGCCCTTATTTAAGGAAAGGGGAAGAAATATGCTTAGATATTTAACGAGTGGAGAATCTCATGGACAATCTTTAATTACAATAATAGAAGGTATTCCTTCTAATCTAAATATAGATGTGGACAATATTAATAAAGAATTGTCGAGAAGGCAACAGGGATATGGCAGAGGAGATAGAATGAAAATAGAAAAGGATAAAATCAATATTTTATCTGGGATGAGAGGGAATGTTACTATAGGAAGTCCTATAGCTATTGAAATAAAAAATAAGGATTATGAAAACTGGAAAGAGTATATGAATCCAGTTGAAGAAATAGATAAAGAGACAAGGATGGTTTCAAAAGTAAGACCTGGTCATGCTGATATGGTCGGAAGTTTAAAATATGATTTCAAAGATGTAAGAAATGTTTTGGAAAGGGCAAGTGCTAGAGAAACAGCAGCAAGAGTTGCAGTTGGAGGCCTTTGTAAGGAATTTTTATCAAAATTCGATATAGATTTTACATCTCATGTAATACAAATAGGAAATCACAAATTAGATAAATCTTTTGAATTTGATTACATAAAAAAAGAATCTGAATTATCACAGGTGAGATGCGTAGATAAAGAATATGAAGAACTATTCATAGATGAAATAAAAAAAGCAAAAGAAGAGGGCGATAGTTTAGGTGGAATATTTGAGGTTAGGATAAAAAATGTTGTTCCAGGGCTTGGGTCTTATGTTCATTATGATAAAAAACTTGATTCTCAGTTAAGTGCTCATATTATGTCCATACAAGCGATAAAAGGAGTAGAGTTTGGACTTGGATTTGAAATGGCAAGCTTAAAAGGATCTGATATTCATGATGAGATATATTATTCAAAAGAAAGAGGGATTTATAGAAAAACTAATAGATTAGGAGGTATAGAAGGTGGAATGAGTACCGGTGAGGAAATAGTAATAAGGGGTGTAATGAAGCCGATACCTACTTTATATAAGCCACTTAATAGTATAGATATAAATACTCTTGAAAACTATAAGGCATCAATAGAAAGATCAGATAATTGTGCCTTACCTGCTGCCTGTGTTGTTGCTGAAAATGTATGTGCATTCGTTATTGCGAAGTTTTTTATAGAAAAATTTGGACAAGACAATATGAAGGATATTATTAAAAGCTATCAAAACTATTTAGAAAGGTTGTCTGATAGAGGATGGAAAATGGATACAAAGTCTATATAAAAAAAGATTTTAGTGAAATAGGTATAAAAAAAGACTATGACAAAGTGTTAATTATAACGGATGAAAATGTAAAAAAATTGTATATGGATGATTTTATACGAAATTTAAATTTTAAAAATATTATACAATATATTATAAAGTCGGGAGAAAACTCTAAAAGTCTTGAAGTATATGAAGATATATTTAAATTTTGTATAGAAAATGAAGTTAGCAGAAAATCATTGATTATAGCATTTGGTGGGGGCGTTGTAGGTGATTTAAGTGGATTTATAGCATCTACTTATATGAGGGGAATAGACCTTATCCACTGTCCTACAACATTATTATCTCAGGTTGATAGCTCGATTGGAGGTAAGACTGGAATAAATTTGGGAAATTACAAAAATATTATAGGTAGTTTTTATAGACCTGAATTTATACATATAAATATTAATACACTTAAAACATTAAATCATAATGAATTTCTAAGTGGACTTTCAGAAGTTATTAAGTATGCTCTTATATGTGATTACGAATTCTTGGATTATCTTTTAAAGAACAAAAATAAGATATTAAATTTAGATGAGGAATGTTTGATATATATAGTAAAAAAATGTTCGAATATAAAAATTGATATTGTTAAGAAAGATGAAAAAGAGTCTGGAATTAGAAAAACATTAAACTTAGGACATACATTTGGTCATGGTATAGAAAAGCTAGGTAATTTTAGCCATGGTTTTGCTGTTGCAATCGGAACTCACATGGCATTTAGATTATCCTACAAAAAAGGATATATAAATAAATCTTATTATGAAAAAGTATTGAGCATTTATAAAGCCTACGACATACCTATAAGCTTTGATGGTATAAATTCTAGGGATATATTAAACATAATGAAAAAAGATAAGAAAAATAGTTTTTCAAAAATAAATTTAGTTCTGCCAACTGGCCATTCGGCTATTGAGATAGTAGACAATATAGATGAAGATGAGATACTTTGTGTAATACAGGAGGTTGGAAATGAGTTTTAGTAGTGTTAAATTAATAGGAGAAGTTAATATTCCAGGAGATAAGTCTATATCACATAGAGCTATAATGTTATCTTCTATATCTACTGGAAAAAATACAGTTAAAAATTTTTTGAGTGGAGAAGATTGTCTAAGTACTATATCATGTTTTCGAAAAATGGGGATAAAAGCAGAAATGTGTAGAAATAATGAAGTTACAATACAAGGTACAGGACTTAGAGGACTTGCAAAACCAATTGGAAATTTAAACGTAGGAAATTCGGGAACTACGATAAGGCTTATTATGGGTATATTATCTGGTCAAAATTTCGAATCGACTTTAATAGGGGATGACTCTATAGCTAAAAGGCCTATGAAAAGAGTGACAGATCCATTAAGGCTTATGGGAGCTAAGATATCTGGGAATGAAGATGGTAATTTTACACCTATAACTATAGACGGAGGAAACTTAAGTGGAATAGATTATAAAATGCCTATAGCTTCTGCTCAAGTTAAGTCGTCTATAATACTTGCGTCTTTATATGCAAACTCTCCTACTAAGATAATAGAAAAGAACAAAAGTCGAAATCATACTGAGATTATGTTAAAGTCTTTTGGAGCAGATATAGATGTAAGCGGCAACGAGATTTATGTAAAGCCTGTTCAAAATTTATATTCTCAAGATATATATGTTCCAGGTGATATTTCATCTGCTGCATTTTTTATGGCTGGGGCTAGTATGTTGAAGGGATCTGAGGTTTTAATAAAGAATGTAGGTCTTAATGAAACGAGAACTGGAATTTTAGATGCATTAAAAGATATGGGTGGTAATTATGAAGTATTAAATAAAAAATACGTTTGTGGAGAATTAATGGGAGATATACTAGTTAGACATTCTAATTTGAATTCTACTGTAATAGATTCAAAGTTAATACCAAGGATTATAGATGAAATACCTATAATAGCTGTTATGGCAACTCAGGCAGAAGGAACAACTATTATAAAAGATGCAAAGGAACTTAAGGTTAAAGAGTCGAATAGAATAAGTAGTGTTGTTTCTAATCTTAAGAAAATGGGAGCAGATATTGAAGAATTAGAGGATGGTATGATTATAAAAGGGCCGACAAAGTTAAAGGGTTGTAGTATACAGAGCTTTTCTGATCATAGAATAGCCATGGCATTTTCGATAGCTTCATTGGTGGCATCTGGAAACACAAATATAGATAATACAAGCTGTGTAGAAATATCTTTTCCTGGTTTTTACGAAATATTAAAAGAAATAATTTACTAAAAATTTGATTTTTAACACTAAAAAAAGTATAATATTCCTTGAAAAATAAATTAGGAGGTTAGTTAAATGAAATTACCTATAGCATTATCAAATAAACATATACACTTAGGACAAAAAGATATCGACGTATTATTCGGAGAAGGAACTGAGTTAACTCACTTTAAAGATCTTTCTCAACCAGGACAATTTGCATGTGAAGAAAAAGTAGACATAATAGGACCAAAGGGAGCAATAAAAGGAGTTAGAGTATTAGGACCTGCAAGACCAGAAACTCAAATTGAAATATCTTTAAGCGATGGATTTAAATTAGGAGTGAAAGCACCTATAAAGGATTCAGGAGATGTTGAAGGAACTCCAGGAGTAAAAATAGTAGGACCAAAAGGTGAAGTAGAACTTCAAAGAGGAGTTATAGTAGCTTCAAGACATATACATATGCATACTGATGATGCTGAAAAATTCAATGTAACAGATAAGCAAAAAGTTAAGATAAGAACTTTTGGAGATAGAGCAGTAGTATTTGAAAATGTATTAGTAAGAGTAAGTCCAAAGTTTGCTCTTGAAATGCACGTTGATGTAGAAGAAGGAAATGCAGCTGGAGTTAGAAACGGAGATTTAGTAGAATTAATTAATGAATAAAAAATATATATTTAAGAATAATAGAAAGGTAGCCTTATTAGAGGTTGCCTTTCTGTTGTTTTATAAGCTTAAAAAATATTTAACCAACATAATAGACGAGTATAATTACACATAAAATGAAAAAATTTAAATTTCAAATATATTTAAATTTAAATTATACCCATAAAAAGTTTGAAATTACTGAAAAATTAGAAAAAATAAATTTTGATAACAAAATTATACTATATTTACTTGATTTTAATAAAAATATGCACTATTATGTAATTAAAGAAATTAAATCTTATAAAAATACAGAAAGCTTAATCATGTTATTTTGATTTATTTTTTTAAATCGCAGAATGATTGACAGTATGTATATTGTATACTATACTCAAGGTGAGAAATTTAAAAAATGAGGAGGATTCACTATCATGACAAAGCAAATGAAAACTATGGATGGTAATACTGCTGCTGCATATGTATCATATGCATTTACTGATGTTGCAGCTATTTACCCAATTACACCATCATCTCCTATGGCAGAGCATGTTGATGAATGGTCAGCTAATGGAATGGAAAATATATTTGGTCAAAAGGTACAAGTTGTAGAACTTCAATCTGAAGGAGGAGCATCAGGTGCAGTTCATGGATCATTAGCAGCTGGAGCTTTAACTACAACATTTACAGCTTCTCAAGGACTTCTTTTAATGATACCAAATATGTATAAAATAGCAGGAGAACTTCTTCCAGGAGTATTCCATGTAAGTGCTCGTGCAATAGCAAGTCATGCGCTTTCTATATTTGGAGATCACTCAGATGTAATGGCAGCAAGACAAACTGGATTTGCTTTCTTAGCATCAGGTTCAGTTCAAGAAGTTGTAGATCTTGGAGGAGTTGCTCACTTAGCATCTATCAAGTCAAGAGTACCATTTGTACATTTCTTTGATGGATTCAGAACTTCTCACGAAATTCAAAAAGTTGAACTTATAGATCATGCAGATTTTGCAAGACTTGTAGATAAAGATGCTGTTAAAGAATTCAGAAATAGAGCTTTAAATCCAGAGCATCCTGTAACTAGAGGTACAGCACAAAACCCAGATATCTTCTTCCAAGCAAGAGAAGCATCTAATACATATTATGAAAAAGTACCTGGAATCGTTGCTGAATACATGAAGGAAATAAGCAAAATAACTGGTAGAGAATATAAGCCATTTAACTACTATGGAGCTGAAGATGCAGAAAACGTAATCATAGCTATGGGTTCTGTAACAGACGCAATAGAAGAAACTATAGATTACTTAGCAACTAAAGGTGAAAAAGTAGGATTAATAAAAGTTCGTCTATACAGACCGTTCTCACCTGAGTACTTCTTCGATGTTCTTCCAAAGACAGTTAAGAGAATAGCTGTACTTGATAGAACAAAAGAGCCAGGAGCATTAGGAGAACCTTTATATCAAGATGTTCGTACTTTATTCTACGGAAAAGAAAATGCACCTATAATAGTTGGTGGACGTTATGGACTTGGTTCAAAAGATACTACACCTTCTCAAATTAAGGCTGTATATGACAACTTAAAGAAAGAAGAAATCAAAAACAACTTTACTTTAGGAATTATAGATGATGTAACTAATACATCTTTAGAAGTAACAGAAGAAATAAACACAGCTCCAGAAGGAACTATAAGATGTAAGTTCTGGGGACTTGGTTCAGACGGTACTGTTGGAGCTAACAAGAGTGCTATAAAAATCATAGGAGATAAAACTGATCTTTATGCTCAAGGATACTTCTCATATGACTCTAAAAAGTCTGGTGGTATAACTATTTCTCACTTAAGATTTGGTAAACAACCTATAAAATCTACTTACTTAATAAATGAGGCAGACTTTATAGCATGCCACAACCAATCTTATGTAGAGCAATATGATTTATTAAAAGGACTTAAAAAAGGCGGATCTTTCGTTCTTAACTGTAAGTGGGGAATGGAAGAGCTTGATGAAAAATTACCAGCTTCAATGAAGAAATATATAGCTGATAATGGAATTAACTTCTATACAATAAATGCTACTGATATAGCATCTGAAATAGGACTTGGAAACAGAATAAACATGATAATGCAATCTGCATTCTTTAAATTAGCTAAAGTTATCGAATTAGACAAAGCTGTTGAATACTTAAAAGAGTCTATAGTTAAGTCTTATGGTAAAAAAGGTGAAAAAGTAATAAACATGAACTATGCAGCTGTAGATAAGGGATTAGAGGCTCTTGTTAAAGTTGAAGTTCCTGCTTCTTGGGCAACTGCTGTACAATCAGAAGTTGCAATAGGTGAATCTAAAGAAGTTCCAGAATTTGTAGAAAAAATATTAAATCCAATAAACAGACAAGAGGGAGATTCTCTTCCAGTAAGTACTTTTGTTGGTAGAGAAGATGGAACATTTGAAAATGGATCTGCTGCATATGAAAAACGTGGAATAGCTGTTAATGTACCTGAGTGGCAAATGGATAGCTGTATTCAATGTAATCAATGTTCATTTGTATGTCCTCACGCTGCAATAAGACCAGTTTTATTAACTGAAGAAGAAGTTAATAATGCACCAGAAGGATTCAAAACTAAGAAAGCTGTAGGTAAGGGTCTTGAAGGTCTTCAGTATAGAATGCAAGTAACTGCTTTAGATTGTACAGGTTGTGGAAACTGTGCTGATATTTGTCCATCTAAGCAAAAATCATTAATAATGAAGCCTCTTGAAACACAAACAGAAGTAGAAGTTCCAAACTGGGATTACGCTATGACTGTATCACCAAAAGAAGATTTAGTAACTTCAAACAACGTTAAAGGAAGCCAATTCAAGCAACCACTTCTTGAGTTCTCAGGAGCTTGTGCAGGTTGTGGAGAAACTCCTTACGCTAAGGTTGTAACTCAATTATTTGGAGATAGAATGATAATAGCTAATGCAACAGGTTGTTCATCAATCTGGGGAGGATCAGCTCCAACTACTCCATACTGTACAAATCATGAAGGTAAAGGACCAGCTTGGGCTAACTCATTATTTGAAGACAATGCTGAGTTTGGATTTGGTATGTCAGTAGCGGTTAAGCAAATGACAAATAAATTAACTGATTCAGTGAATAAAATACTAGAACTTGACATAGCTGATGAATACAAAGCAGTATTTACTGAGTGGTTAAACACTAAGAATGATGGAGAACTTTCTAAAGTATCAAGTGCTAAAGTTCTTGAATTATTAAAATCAAACAATATAACAGATGAAAAAGCTAAAGCATTATTAGCTGAAATAGAAGATAAGAAAGATTACCTAATCAAGAAGTCTATGTGGATCGTCGGTGGAGACGGTTGGTCTTATGACATTGGTTATGGTGGACTTGATCATGTATTAGCTTCAGGAGAAAATGTAAATGTTCTTGTATTCGATACAGAGATTTACTCAAATACTGGAGGACAATCTTCAAAAGCTACTCCAACAGGAGCAGTTGCTAAATTCGCAGCTTCTGGTAAGAAAGTTAAGAAGAAGGATCTTGGTATGATCGCTGCAACTTACGGATATGTATACGTAGCTCAAGTTGCTATGGGAGCAGACAAGAACCAATTCATGAAAGCTTTAATAGAAGCTGAGAAGTATGATGGACCATCTCTAATCATAGCTTATGCTCCATGTATAAGCCACGGTATTAAAGAAGGAATGGGACGTAGTCAAGCTAATACTAAGCAAGCAGTTGAATCTGGATACTGGCATTTATACAGATACAACCCAACATTAAAAGAAGAAGGAAAAAATCCATTTACATTAGATTCTAAAGAGCCAACAGCAAGCTTTAGAGACTTTATACTTGGACAAGTAAGATATACATCTTTACAAAAAGCTTTCCCTGAAATAGCTGACGAGTTATTTGCTAAAGCTGAAAAAGATTCTAAAGATAGATATGAAACTTACAAAAAAATGGCTGAACAAGCTTAATAAATAATAAAAAAGGAGAAGCGAAAGCTTCTCTTTTTTTATGGAAAAAATCATATTTTGGAAATGATTTTTGTTAGAACCTGTATATAATGCTTCTATTTTGTGTACCTGTAACATGCTTTGGAAGTTTAGGGGTTATACTTTGAGCTAATGAATTTATAAGATTTAAATAAGAAAAGTATTGTAAATTAAAAAAATATGATATAATGCTTTTAATGCAAATGTAAACGTTTTCCATATGGGTGAGTGGACGGAATTTGATTTTACAAAAAGGTATTGAAATAATAAATGAGGGGGAAAGGATAATATGAAACCAATTATTGGGATAACAACATTTTTGGAAAGTAAGTCTAAAGAAACATATGAATCAGTTAATTATAATTATATAAAGTCTGTTTATTTAGCTGGAGGAATACCTGTGTTGATTCCAATAGTAGAAGATGAAGAAATAGTAAATAATTATTTAAAATCAATAGATGGACTTATACTTTCAGGGGGAGAAGATGTATCACCATTAATGTATGGCGAAAATCCTACGCAAAAAGTCCAATTGATATGTGCGCAAAGAGATAAATTTGAAAAAGAACTTTTTTTAGAAGCTCTTAAATTAAACATACCAGTATTGGGGATTTGTAGAGGACTACAAGTAATGAATGTTGCATTAGGAGGTACATTATATCAAGATATAAATACACAAATAGAAAATTCTTTAGGTCATTACCAAAAGGATACACCTTCAAATAACCTTTATCATGAAATAAAAATAGATAAAGAAAGTATACTTTTTGATATATTTGATGAAGAAAAGATAAGCATAAATTCCTTTCATCATCAGTCTATTAAAAAGATTGGAAATGGGCTCAAGGAAACTGCTTGGTCAATAGATGGAGTTGTTGAAGGAATCGAGCATATAAGTAAAAATTTTGCATTAGGTGTTCAATGGCATCCAGAGGATTTGGCGGTCAAATATCCAGATTTTTTAAATTTATTTAAAGCTCTAGTTCAAGCATGTACACCGTACTAAATTAGTATGAGAGTGTGATGATGGATTACTTACTTATAGATAAATTATAGCCTGTGATTTCACAGGCTTTTTTGTTTATAAAAGAAATGTGTGATTAAAGCAAAAATGGAACTCATTGAAATACCGCTACTTGAGTTAATATTTTAATAAAAAAGTAGCTAACATTTCAACGAGCTCCATTTTTAGTTTAGGTGTTTTTAGTTGGTAGGGATGTTACAAAAAGTATCATGAATAACTAAATTTTACTAAATAATACATGAATTTCATGTATAATATTTATGTAGAGAAATTTGAATTATATATATATATTATAGCTATATTGGGGTTTTCAAAGATGGAAGTATACTTAAAGAAAAGTGTATCAAAGTAAGTCAAAAGATTAATAGTATTAAAGGCTAATAATTATATTGTTTAGTAAATAATATTACTAGGAATAAATATAATTAAAACCTAGTCCACCAGAATAAAATGAACTATCACAAATATAAATTTGGAATATTCTAATTTCAACTACCCATTAGGCTAATAACATGAAGCTGGTTACATGTAATGAAATGTCTAGAATCAGAAGCTTAAATTTACTGTTAAATAGATTTAGTATGACAAATTAATTAATGAAGGGGGGATTGATTTAGTGAGAGTTTTGGTCATACATACACTCTCTCGCTAAAGATAAATAATGTTTAAAAAGATAATAGACGAAGAGATTGAATTAAAAATTTTAGAAGATAGACATACAGAAGAAGATTACTTATTAATTGATAAGAATAGAAATTATTTAAGACAATGGCTACCTTGGGTAGACAATACTACGAACAGTGAATACGTGAATAAATTTATTAAATCATGTCTTCAACAGTTTGCTAACAATGAAGGTTTTATAGCAGGTATATGGTATAAAGGTGATTTTGCAGGTGTCATTGGATATCATGAATTGAATTGGTCACATAAAAAAGTGAGTATTGGATATTGGTTAGGTTATGAATTTACTGGTCTTGGAATAATGACAAGAGCTTGTAAATCTATGGTTGATTATGCTTTTTCAGAGTTAGGTTTACATAGAGTTGAGATACGATGTGCAGAAGGTAATGTAAAAAGTAGGGCAATACCAGAACGATTAGGTTTTAAGAAGGAAGGAATATTAAGAGAAGCAGAATGGCTATATGACCATTATGTAAGTCATGTTGTTTATAGTATATTAGATATTGAATGGAATAAAACTAGGGAATTGGTATGATTTGAACATTATTTAAAGGTATTTATTTTTATAAATAATTATTAGTGGGAGGTTTGCTATGGTAATTAATATCATACATATAGTAGGTGCATCTGGTTCTGGCACAACAACACTTGGCAAGGCAATTGAAGATCGATATGGCTATAAGCACTTGGATGTTGATGACTATTATTGGTTACCAACCGAGCTTCCATTTACAGCTCCTAGAGAGCCAAATCAACGAGTGAAGCTATTAGAAGAAGATATAAAGAAATATAAGAAATGTGTAATAACAGGTTCATTGTGTGGATGGGGAGATTATTTTATTTCAAAATTTGATTTAATAATTCGTGTAGTTACACCTACGAAAATCCGTATAAAACGACTGAAACAAAGAGAACTTAAAAGGTTTGGGAATCGTATTCGACCTAATGGTGATATGTTTATTAAACATATGGAATTTATAAGATGGGCTGAAAATTATGATACAGGAGATACATCTATAAGAAGTAAACGATTACATGACGAGTGGTTAAAATCAATTTCATGTAAGAGAATTATAATTGATGGAACAATATCTACTGATATAGCACTTTGCGAAATCGAGAAGTTATTTGTCAAATGAGGGTAAGGTAGTTGTGCTATTACCTAATTTTAGATATGTAGAAATAATATGAACTGTTTAATATAGTAAATAGTGTTGGAGAATCTATAGATAAATCTATTTTGAACTGAATTTTTTTAAGTCATAGCATATTTATGGCTTTTTGTTTTTGAGTTTAGAAAACTTATATAAAACTTTAAATTTAAAAATAAGATTAAATGGAATTTATATAGTTGAATTTAAGGGAATTATAAATATTTATAGATTATAAATCGAGTTAGATACTGGGGGGATGAAATAATGAAGAAAATAAAAACGAAGAAGTTTTTGATTTTGGGAATTATTTTGCTGCTTATTATAGTCATACAATCAATACCAATTTTTATTTTAAAGGATATAGGTATGCAAAGAATAGATGGTGATTATGTGAATGTATACTATGATAAAGGTGATGAAAATGGAGCGGCTATTGTATTTAAAGATCTAGAAAATAGTGGAAAAGAAATTGTAAATAAATTAAACTATAAATTTGATTCAAAAACAGTCATTTATGTTTATAAAAATCAACCATTATTACATATTAGAAAATATGGTTTAGCTACATTAGCTATAGCACCAAATTGGTATATAGGTGATAATAAAGGTTCTAGAGTGTTGATGGTTTCGCCTGAAGCAAATATAAAAGATCACAATATGAAGAGCATAATGAGTGCAGCAAAGCATGAACTTGTTCATACAATTAATTATAGAATTAATCCTAACCTATCATATTTTATAGATAATGGTGTTGCAACATATTTAGCAAAACAAAGTCCTTATAAAAATTTTATTCAAGATAATGTAATACCTTCTATAGAGTTTCTGGATATTAAAGATGAATTGAAATTTGGAAATGCGGGAGGTTATCAGTATTCATATACTTTTATAGAGTTTCTAGATAAAGAATATGGATGGGAACGTGTGATTGAATTAATCGAAGGAAATAAATCTTATATGGATATATTTTCTAAAGATAAACAGGAAATATATAATGAGTGGGTAATATATCTAGAAAAATATTACTAATTTATGATTGATGTAACAGGTCGCGATTTCAGAATAAAATAGCGTCACATTATTCATAGTATCAACTTCACATTAGGTTAATAATTTTTAGTTGGTTATATGGAATAAAATAGAATGTCAATATATCAAGTTTAATTCATTTACATTTTTTAAAAGGATGTGAAATAATATATGGATATTTTGAATTTGTCTATAAGATTTTTCATTGTTTTTATAGTATATATGATTACTATAAGAATTTATATGATTTTAGCAGAGGGTATTGGTCATCTCCTTTTAAAACCATTACGATATATATGGAATAATCGGAATAAAAATTAAAAAAAGAATTTTACATATGGTACTCTAAAAATGGGAATCAAAAACCTTAGAATATCAAGTAGGGGGATAAAGTAATTTGGATGTGTGCAAGAATAAATTGAGGTGATATTTTGAAAAAGAAAACTATGCTAGGATTTTTATCAATATTTCTAATGATATTTTCATATGCTTTTTCTGTAGAGCTAAGAAGTGGGATATCTTTAGGCAAGTTATTTTTTGAAAGTATAGGATTTGATAATAGGTAAACTGCGATACCAGTAGAATATAAGACATTTAGATTAACTTAAAATGCTGGTCGTTAAAATATTTACAACAGTAGCGTTATTTTAATGACCAGCATTCTCACACACTCAAAAATAATATATAAATTTCATATAACAGTCCGTTAGGACACATAAAAAAAGCTCGATGAAATTTCATCGAGCTTTTTTATTACACGTTAAATCTAAATAATATAACGTCTCCATCTTTAACTATATATTCTTTTCCCTCAAGTCTAACAAGACCTTTTTCTTTAGCAGCACTCATAGTTCCAACACTAACTAAATCATCAAATGCTATAGTCTCTGCTCTTATGAATCCTCTTTCGATATCTGAGTGGATCTTTCCACCAGCTTCAGGAGCCTTAGCACCCATCTTTACTGTCCAAGCTCTAATCTCTTTTGGTCCAGCAGTTAAGTAACTTATAAGTCCAAGTAAAGAATAAGAAGCGCTTATAAGCTTATCAAGACCAGATTCATTAAGACCTAAATCAGCTAAGAATTCTTTCTTCTCATCTTCTTCAAGTTCAGAAATTTCAGCTTCTATTTGAGCACAAGCAACTACTACTTGAGCGTTTTCTAAAGCAGCGAATTCTCTAACCTTTGCAACCATTGGATTATTAGCAGCTTCATCAGCAAGCTCATCTTCACATACGTTAGTAACGTAGATTACAGGCTTTGAAGTTAAAAGGTTTAATTGCTTAACAAAAGCTTGCTCATCGTCTGTAAAGTCCATAGTTCTGATACATTTATTGTCTTCTAAAGTATCTTTTAATCTATTTACTAAGTTAAGCTCAGACATAAGAGACTTATCAGCTTTTGCAGCTTTTTGAGTCTTTTGGATTCTTCTTTCAAGTATCTCAATATCAGAGAATATTAACTCAAGGTTTATTGTCTCTATATCTCTTAGAGGATCTACAGAACCATCAACGTGAACTACGTTAGGATCTTCAAAGCAACGTACAACGTGAATTATTGCCTCAACCTCTCTTATATGAGATAAGAACTTGTTACCAAGACCTTCTCCTTTACTAGCTCCACGAACAAGACCTGCTATATCACAAAACTCTATAGCTGTAGGAACTATTTTTTGAGAATTATATATTTCTTTTAATTTATGTAATCTTTCATCTGGAACTGAAACTACACCAACGTTAGGCTCAATAGTACAGAATGGGTAATTTGCAGATTCTGCACCAGCTTGAGTTATAGCATTAAATAAAGTACTTTTTCCAACGTTAGGTAAACCAACTATACCTAATTTCATATGAATCTTCCTTTCGTTCATTAGTTATCAACTAGTTTTTGTAAAAAACTTTAAAACATACAGAGTTATTATAACTTATATGAGCTATACGTGCAACAAAACAAAAATATATGTTGAAAAAAATCAGATTATATTGTTTAGAATTTCCTAAAAAATATAAAATTGCTTAACATTAATTTATACAAAAAAGAAAAAACTATTTATATATTTATAAAGGATGTGATATTTTGAATAAAAGATATATTTTTTATATGCTTATAGTTTTGATTTTTATGATTTCGGGATGTAATTCTACTTCAAACAATACTTCTATGGTAAATGCTGTAGATATAGAAAAAGATATATCTAAAATACAGTATATAGGTAATTGCAATGTACTTTGTACTAACACTACGGCATTGATTAACATAGACTTTAAAAATAAAAATGATATGAATTATATTAACCAACAATCACTTAAAAAAAGTATAAAAGATATAGTAAAACATGAAAATTCAAACATTAAAAATATATTTATAACATCTGATGAAAATGTATCCAAAAAGATTCAAAATATATCTAAGAATGCAGATAAAGGTAAGAGTGTAGATTTGAAATGGGAGATACAAAACATAGTAAATAATTTTATACCAAATGTTTAGATGAACAGAAAAACTTCTGTTCTTTATTTTTGTAAGTATTCATAATTTTATAAGTATATAAAATATTTTATATTATTTATAAAATGTGGGTGATGAGGTTGTTAAAAAAAATAATATTGGGATTATGTTTTTTTTGTATATTCGTATTAGATGGATTCTTAGAAAGATTTTGTATAGTGCTATTTACTGTTTGTATTTATAATATAATATCAAATAAAGATACTGAGTTTTTGATTACAAGCTTTATTATATCTTATTTTATACTCAATTTTGTGATAATAATGTTTTTTCAACAAGAGGTCAAGACTAAAAGCTTAGAATTATGTGATAAAGCACAATCTAAAAAAGCTATAGTTTTAGTATATGATGGAGAAGATAGACGATATAACTTAAGTCAAAGAGCAAAGGAAATTTATTATAGAGATAGTATTTATTCGTTTTTTAATATGACGTATAATCTTTATAAATATAAAGATGCTTATGAACATTTAGGATCTAGTCAATTCAAGGATAAAGCGAGTGTTTTAAGAAAGAAACTATCAAAAAAATTAAATAATGAGTACACAATAGTAAATAGCAACTTATATACAGATAACTATATAGAAGATACTTTGATAGACTTGGTAAATAGAGGATATAAAGATATAATATTATGTCCAGTATTTTTGACTGAGGGAAAGGATTACGATTTGTTGAAAAAGAGGATAGATAATCTGGGAATATTAAAGTATGAGATAAATATAAGCATGACCGATTTGTTTTGGAATTCAAGGGCACTTGCCGATGCTTATAAGGAAGAAATTATAGGTAGCATAAGTGAAAATAAAAAGTCTGTAGGGGTACTTTTGGTTGGACTTGAAAAAAAGAATAACTTAAATGAGGATATACTTTTTAGAGAAAAGATAAAAAAATATCTTGAATATGATAAAAATCATGATATAAAAGTAAAATTACCTCTTTTAGAAAATCATAAAAAGGATATAATAAAAACAGGAGATGAATTACTAGAATATGGCATAGATCGTTTATACTTGGTTATGCCAACTGCATTATTTGAAAACATATATATAAGATCTTTGGGAGAATATATACTTAAAAAGCTAGACATACCTGATGGAACTGGATTTTATTACATAGGACCATTTAATGAAAATGAGGTATTCGTAGATGAACTTTATAAAAAAATAAAATTGTTAGAAAATGAAGGAGGTAAATAAATTGCACAAAGTAGAAAGAATAAATTTAGGTGATAAAATAAACTTAACTTTTATAGGTGTAGATAAATTTAAGACTAATTTGATAAGCGTATATATGCAAAGACCACTTGATAAAAAAGAAGTTACTAAAAATGCTTTGATACCTAATATACTTAAAAGTGGTAGTAATAAATTTAAAAGCCAAAGAGAAATATCTAAGAAACTAGATGACTTATATGGAGCTGGAGTTTATGCTGATGTAGCTAAAAAAGGAGATATGCAGATACTTAGTTTTAAGATGTCTATAACAGATGAAACTTATTTAGATGAAAAAATATTTAAAGAAAGCTTGATTTTTTTTAATGACATGATAAATGATCCTTTAGTAGAAAATGGAGGATTCAATAAAGAATATGTAGATATAGAGAAGAATAATTTAAGTGATAAAATAAAATCCAGAATAAACGATAAGAGTAGATATGCACTTGAAAGATGCATTGAAGAAATGTGTAAGGATGAAAAATTTAGTATATACGAATACGGATATGAAGAGGATATAGAATCTATAAATGAAAAGAACTTGTATGATCATTACAAAACTATAATGAAGTCATCTCCAATAGATATAGTTGTCGCTGGGAATTTAGATAAAGATAAGGTTTTAGATTATATAAAAAATATATTTAAATTTGAAAGAGAAAATGTTATAGATATAGTTGGGGATAATAATATAGGTATGATTGATTCTATTAAGAATGTCGTAGATAAGATGGATGTTACTCAGGGTAAGATAACACTAGGATATAGAACGAATATAGATTACAAAGATGATAGATATTATTCTTTAATGGTTTATTCTAGCATATTAGGAGGAGGACCTCATTCTAAGTTGTTTGTAAATGTAAGAGAAAAAGAGAGCTTATGTTATTATGTTTACTCTATGATAGAAAAGTATAAGTCTATAATGTTTATATCATCTGGAATAGAAATAGATAAGTACGATAAAGCTATAGAACTTATAGGTGAGCAGCTTGAAAAAATAAAAAAATCTGATATATCTGAGGAAGAAATAGTAAATAGTAAAAATTCTATAATAAACTCTATAAAGTCTGTTAGAGATAGTTTAAATTCTCTTTCTGATTTTTATTATAGCCAAGGTATAAGTGATGTTAATGAAAATTTAGATAGTATAATGAAGAAGATACAAAATGTTGATATTAAAGATGTTGTAGATGTATCTTCTGATATAAATCTAGATACTGTGTATTTTTTAAGAAACTAAAGGAGGCGTAAAAACATGAAAAAAATAGTAAATGATATATTAAAAGAAGAACTATACTATGATAAATTAGATTGTGGCTTAGAAGTATTTTTTATGCCTAAAGAGGGATTTAGTAAAAAATACGCTGTATTTGCTACTAATTATGGATCAAACCAATTAGAGTTTATACCTATAAATGAAAATGAAAAAATTAAAGTTAACGAGGGAATAGCCCACTTTTTAGAGCATAAGATGTTTGAACAGCCAGATGGAGGGAATGCATTTGATAAATTCTCTTTATTAGGAGCTAGTGCGAATGCTTATACTAATTTTACTATGACGGCTTATCTGTTTTCGGCAACAGATAATTTTTATGAATCGCTTGACCATTTGATAGATTATGTTCAAACTCCTTATTTTACTGATGAAAATGTAGAAAAAGAAAAAGGTATTATTGCACAGGAAATAAATATGTATGATGATAATGCGGATTGGAAGGTGTATTTTAATACATTAAAGGCGATGTATATTAAGCATAATACGAGAATAGATATTGCTGGAAGCGTGGATAGTATATATAAGATAGATAAGGAGGAGTTATATAAGTGCTACAATACTTTTTATAATCCTTCTAATATGGCTTTATTCGTAGTTGGTGATTTGGATTGTGATAAGGTTATGGAGACTATTAATAAAGCTATAAAGCCTAAGGATACTCTTGATAATATAAAGACATTTAAGGAAGAAGAACCAAATGAGGTTAATCAAAAAGAGATAGTAGAAAATTTATCTGTTTCTATTCCTTTATTTAATATAGGTATAAAGGATTTAAATGTCAATGTTAGTGGCAATGATCTTCTTAAAAAAGAAATATGTACAGAGATAATACTAGATATGATACTTAAAAAAGGGAGTAGCATATATGAAAAGCTTTATTTAAGTGGACTTATTAATCAAAACTTCGGTTGTGATCATGTATCTCAAATAGATCATGGATATACTATTTTAGGAGGAGAATCAAAAGATCCTTATAAGGTTAGAGATATTATATTTGAGGATATAAATAAATACAAGCAAGAGGGTCTTCATAAAGAAGATTTTGATAGAATAAAGAAAAAGAAAATAGGAATGTTTTTAAAATATTTTGATTCAGTAGAATTTATCGCCAATAATTTTATATCTTATCATTTTAGAAACATAAACTTTATAGATTACTTAGAGGTATTAAAAGCTGTAACATTTGAAGATGTAAAAGATAGATTCAACAAACATTTTAATGAAGAGTATTCTGTTATATCAATAATAAACCCTAAATAATAACTTAAAAATCGATATTATGGTATAATAAAAGCTAGGTTTAACCTAGCTTTTTTGTTTCAAAGAATTGAACTAGCAACTATTTTTGAGCAAAAAAGCTCGTTAGGTATCGTTGGCGACATCAGTCAGTGCGTAGCGACTAGACGAATTTTTTATTTTTTTTGGAGGTGTTTTTTATGGATCCTATTGCGTTTACTATATTCGGACTAGATGTTAGATGGTATGGAGTGTTAATATCTACAGGCATAATGATAGGTATGGTACTTGCGATTAGAGAAGCTAGGAGAGTAGGTATAAATGAAGATAAATTATTAGATTTATTCTTAATAGCGATTCCTTGTTCTATAATTGGAGCTAGAACGTATTATGTTATATTTAACTGGGATATATATGAAGGCAATATATATGAAATGATAAATATTAGAGGCGGAGGACTTGCTATACATGGAGCTATAATAGCTGCTGTTTTAGTTGGATATATATATTGTAGGGCTAAGAATTTGGAATTTCTCAGAATACTAGATTTGACTGCACCAAGTCTTGCGATTGGTCAGGCTATAGGAAGATGGGGAAACTTCATAAATCAAGAAGCTTATGGTAGACCAACTGACCTTCCTTGGGCAATTAATGTAAATGGAGTTAATGTACATCCAACTTTCTTATATGAGTCTATTTGGGACTTTTGCCTGTTTTTGTTTTTAATGTGGCTTAGAAAAAATAAGAAATATGATGGGAATGTGTTTGTATATTATGCTATTATATATTCTGTTGGAAGATTTTTTATTGAAGGTCTTAGAATAGATAGTTTAATGATTGGACCACTTAGAATGGCTCAGGTTATAAGTTTAGGCACAATAGTTGTAGGTATTCTTATTCATTTGGTGTTTATGAATAAGAAAAAAAACAAGATTTAATGTATTTAATAATTAGGAGGAAGAAATGGAATTTAATCATGTATCAGTATTATTAGATGAATGTATAGAAAATTTGAATATAAAGCCTGATGGAGTATATGTTGACGGTACTTTAGGGGGTGCAGGGCATTCTAGTGAAATAGCAAAAAGACTTGGAGAAAACGGAATGTTAATAGCATTTGACCAGGATATAAATGCTATTACGGTTGCTAAAGAAAGACTTAAGGCTTATGAAGGTAGGGTTAAGTTTATACACTCTAATTTTGTTAATTTAAAAGATGAACTTGAAAAGATAGGTGTAGAGCATATTGATGGTATATTAATGGATCTTGGAGTATCGTCTCACCAATTAGATGAAAGAGAAAGAGGCTTTTCTTATATGCAAGATGCAGATCTTGATATGAGGATGGATGTTAGAAATCCTCTTACAGCTGAGTATATAGTTAACAATTACAGTGAAGATGATCTGGATAGAATTATAAAATTATACGGCGAGGAAAACTGGTCTAGAAGAATTGCAAAGTTCATAGTTGAAGTAAGAGAAGAAAATCATATAAAGACTACTGGAGAATTGGTTGATATTATAAAAAGAGCTATACCTAAAAAAGCAAGAATAGATGGGCCACATCCTGCTAAAAGAACGTTTCAAGCTTTAAGAATTGCAGTGAATGATGAACTTGATATAATAGATAAAACTATAGAGGATGCAGCGAGCATTATGAATCCTAAAGGAAGAATATGCGTTATAACGTTCCACTCTCTTGAAGATAGAATAGTAAAGAACGTATATAAAAAATTATATACAGATTGTATATGTCCTACAGAACTTCCTATATGTCAATGTGATGAGGAAAGAATAGTTAAGATAATAACTAAAAAGCCTATACTTCCAACTGATGAAGAAATAGAAGTTAATCCAAGGGCGAGAAGTGCTAAATTAAGAGTCGCTGAAAAAATATAATTTATTAACGAAGTATTAGAACTATTAGCTTTTGTATAAAGGGGGGCAATATGGATAAAAAAGGGACAGTAAGTTTAAATGAATATAAGAAAAAGAAGCAATTAAAGAAAAAATCTCAATTAAATAATATAAATAAGCTTAAAAAGAAACGTTCTAAGAATAAAAGGAAAACCCTAGTTTACATTGTATTTGTTGCGATTGTATTATCCATAATAATAACCTTTATGTATAGATATTCTGTTATATCTGGTCTTAAATACGATATAAATTCTTTAAATAAAGAACTTGGAAATAAAAAAAATGAAAAAAAACAGTTGAATTTTGATTTAGATGAACTAAGCAGAAGTGGATTTATAGAAAAAGATGCAAAGGAAAGGCTTAATATGAATTATCCAACTGAAGAACAAACTGTTTATATAAACATTGATTGATGATAAGGGGGGAAACTTTTGTCTAAATCTAAAATAAGGTATAAAAGCAGATTGATGATTGTGTTATTTGGAGTGTGTTTTCTGTTTTTATGTTTGGTTGTAAGGATTGGATACTTGCAATTGGTAAAAGGAGTTTGGCTAAAAGAGAAGGCTTTATCTTTACAGACAAAGGATATCACTGTAGAAGCTAAAAGAGGAACAATATACGATAGAAAAGGAAAAGAACTTGCGTTAAGTCTTACTAAATATACTGTTTGGGCAGAACCATCTAAGATGACATCTTTAAATAAAAAAGATTTAAGAGAAGATTATGCAACTGTTCTTTCAGAAGTGTTAGAAGAAGACAAAAACACTATTTTAGATGAACTAAATTCTGATAAGAGAATTGTAAGAGTAAAAAGATGGATAGATTATGATAAGGTACAAGAATTAAAAAAGCATAATTTAAGAGGTATGTGGATAGTAAAAGATAATAAGAGATTTTATCCTTATGGAAACTTTGCATCCCATGTGATTGGACATGTTTCATCTGAAAATGCAGGAATGTCGGGTATAGAAAATAAATACGACAAAGATTTAAGAGGTCTTCCCGGAAGAAATATAATAAGCACAGATGTATCAGGAAAAGAAATTCCATATGGAAATGGCAAGTACAATGAGCCAAAGGATGGGATGAATATAGTTTTAACTATAGATGAAGTTATTCAACATTATGCAGAAGAGGCAGTTGATAAAGCTTTAATAGCTACTAATGCTAAAAAAGTTCATGCAATAGTTATGGATCCTAAAACTGGTGAAATTTTGTCTATGGTATCAAAGCCAGATTATGATCCTAACAAGCCAAGAAAAACCGTATATCCTGTATATCAACAGAGGATGGATGAAGGAGAAGATCAGCTAAATGTATTGATGGATATGTGGAGAAATCCTATGGTAAATGATATATATGAACCAGGGTCTACTTTTAAGTTAATAGTAGCTGCATCTGCACTTGAAGAAGATGTTGTAAAGTCTCATGAAAAATTCTATGATAAAGGATATATTATAGTTGCAGATAAGATGTTAAAGGATGCGGGATACCCTAAAAGCCATGGACAAGAAACGTTTGCTCAAGCTATTCAGAATTCATGTAACCCGGTGTTTGTACAAGTTGGTCAACGACTAGGTCTTGATAAATTATATGAATATACACAAGCTTTCGGAGTAACAGAAAAAACTGGTATAGATTTACCCGGTGAGGGAAAAGGAATTACATACAATAAAAAAGATGTAGGGCCTGTAGAACTTGCAACTATGTCATTTGGACAAGGTATATCTATGACTCCTATACAATTGATAACTGCTGTTTCATCTATAGCTAATGATGGAAAGCTTATGAAACCGAAGGTAGTTAAAGAATTTATAGATAGTAATGGAGAAGTTGTTAAAAGGTTTGAACCTGAGAAAATCAGAAATGTAATATCTGAGGATACTTCTAAGTTGCTTAGAAGTATAATGGAAAATGAGGTTATAGAAGGTGGAGGTAAAAACGCATATATATCAGGCTATCATGTTGGAGGAAAGACTGGAACTGCTCAAAAAGTTATAAATGGAAAATATGCACCGGGAAAATACATATCTTCTTTTGTAGGGATAGCTCCTGCTGATAATCCAAAGGTTGTAGTTTTGGTGGTTGTAGATGAACCTAATGTACAAAGCTACTATGGAGGAAGTGTAGCAGCTCCTGTTGTTAAGGATATTATATATAATACTTTGAGATATTTAAATGTAAAGCCTGTTTATACAGAAAAAGAAAAACAAGAACTTATACAAGAAGAGACTATAGTTCCTGAGGTTAGAAACTTGACTCTGCAAGAGGCTGGGAAAATATTATTAAATAATAAGCTTAACTTTACTATAGAACCTAATATGGATGTACATGGAGATGAGGAAATTATAGATATGTTTCCAAAGGCGGGTGCTAAAATACCAGTAGAATCAAATGTAATACTATATGTAAAAGGGAAAAATGAGAGTGATAAGGTTAATGTGCCAAATGTTGAGGGAAAAACTATAAAAGAAGTTTCGACTATATTTGAAGGTTTAGGCTTAAAGCTTAAGGCTACAGGAAATGGAAAGGCAGTATCTCAAAATCCAGTTGCAAATATTCAAGTAGAATCAAACTCTATAGTTACAGTACAATTTGAGTAGAAAAATTCGTCAATAAAAAAAGATATGCGTATTACGCATATCTTTTTTTTATTATGAATAATAATTATAATGAAAAGTATGATTTTAATACAGGTGGGATAATACGAAGGGGGATAGGTCTTTGTCTAGATTTGGGGTTAAGACTAAAAAGAGACTGGTATTCATATTGATAATGGTATCGTTGATATTTTCATTATTAATAGCTAGAATAGGATATTTATTATTAGTAAAAGGAGACTGGCTCAAAGAAAAAGCAATAGCACAACAAACAAGAGATATACCTATAGAACCAAAGAGGGGAACTATATACGATAGGAATGGAAAAGAACTTGCAGTTAGTATAACTAAGAACACTGTATGGGCTAAGCCATCTGAGATAAAGGATAAAAAAATGATAGCTAAAGAACTATCTATGATACTTGAAGAGGAAGAAGATGAAATATATAAAAAAATCAGCAAGAAAGTAGCTCTTGTAAAGGTTAAAAGATGGATAGAGGATGACAAGGCATCACAGATAAGAAAGCTAAAAATGAAGGGGATATGGATAGCAGAGGATAATAAAAGATATTATCCATATGGGAATTTTGCAGCACATATATTAGGGCATGTATCTCCTGATAATGAAGGGGTTTCTGGACTTGAGCTTAAATACAATAAGGATTTAAAAGGTTTTTTGGGAAGACTAGTTATAAGTACAGATGCATCTGGTAGAGAAATTCCAAGGGGAAGTGAAAAATACCATGAACCTACAGATGGATCGGGAATGGTTCTTACGGTTGATGAAACTATACAACATTATGCTGAAAAAGCAGTAGAAAAAGCTCTTATTATAAATAAGGCTAAACGAGTGCATGTAATAGTTATGCAGCCAAAGACAGGGGACATATTGGCTATGGTATCAAAGCCAGATTATGATCCTAATAATTATAGAACACCTATATACAAAAGTTTTGAAGAGGAACTAAATAAATACAGTGAAAAGGATAAGATAAAAGGCTGGTTTAAGATGTGGAGAAATCCAATAGTTAATGATACATACGAACCGGGTTCTACATTTAAGCTTATAACATCTGCAGCTGGGCTTGAAGAAGGGGTTGTAACTCCTGATGACGAGTTTTATGATAAGGGATTCATTATGGTAGGGGGAAGAAGAATAAAATGCTGGAGACATTATAGACCACATGGACAGGAAACATTTACTGAAGCTGTTCAAAATTCATGTAACCCAGTATTCGTAGAGGTTGGTCAAAGGTTGGGAGTTAAAAACTTATATAAATATATAAAGGCGTTTGGTCTTACTAGTAAAACAGGAATAGATCTTCCTGGAGAGGAGAATGGCCTTATGTACAATGAGAAAAATGTAGGGCCAGTAGAACTTGCGACTATATCTTTTGGTCAGAGTATATCCGTGACTCCTATACAACTTATAACGGCTATAAGTTGTATAGCTAATGATGGAAAACTTATGAAACCTAGAATAGTTAAGGAATTTATAGATAATAAAGGTAATGTTGTAAAAAGTATAGAGCCTAAGATGGTCAGAAGGGTAATTTCCCAGGAAACATCTAGGACGTTAAGAGGTATAATGGAATCTGTTGTGGCAGAGGGTTCGGGTAAAAAAGCTTATATAGAAGGATATCATGTTGGAGGTAAAACTGGAACTGCACAAAAGGTTATAGATGGAAGATATGCTAATGGTAGATATATTACATCGTTTGTTGGAATAGCACCAGCGTCAAATCCTGAAGTAGCAGTTATTGCTATAGTAGATGAGCCAAATGGAGAAACACAGTTTGGTAGTACGACTGCAGGTCCTATAATTAAAGAGGTAATTTATAATACTTTAAAATATCTAGAAATAAAACCTGATTATACAGAAGAAGAAAAAATTGATTTTGTAAAAAAAGAAGTCAGTGTTCCTGATGTTAGAAATATAAAACTTAAGGATGCAGGGAAAATTTTAGAGGAAAAGAATTTTAAATTTACGGTGGAGCCTAATATATACGAAACTGGAGAAGAAAAGGTTATAGATGTTTTTCCAAAGCCGGGGGTTAAGGTGTTTGAAGAATCTAATATAATACTTTATACTAAGCCAAATAATAAAGGAAATGAGAATATAATAAAGGTGGTAGTTCCGGATTTAATGGGCAAAACTGTAAAAGAATGTGATGATATTTTAAAAAAAATAGGATTGAAATTGAAACCAATAGGCTCAGGTATTGCTATATCACAAGATAAACAGGTGAATACAGAATTGAATGTAAATTCTATAATTACTGTTGAGTTTAAATAAACTATTAAAAAAAGATAAAGTGTTATATAATTAAAAAGGCAATGTATTTTTGTATGCATTGTCTTTTATAATGAAGTTTATTTATATTTTGAAAGGGGCACTAATATGTTGTTGAACGATTTGATAAAGGATTTGAATATTGTCGATATTAAAGGGAGTGTTGACATAAATATAGATGATATAAACTATGATTCGAGGAAATTAAAAAAAAATAGTTTGTTTATTTGTATTAAGGGATTTAGTTTAAATGGACATGAGTTCATATCTAATGCTATTGAAAAAGGAAGTACAGCATTTTTGGTAGAAGAAGATGTTTACATACAAGGATATACGTTTATAAGAGTTGAAGATACGAGAAAAGCCATGGCGAAAATATCTTCTAATTTTTATAATAATCCAACTAAAGAATTAAATTTAATAGGTGTTACAGGAACTAATGGAAAAACGACTATAACTCACCTTATAAAAGAAATTCTTGAATATAATGATGAAGAAACAGGTCTTATAGGTACTATAAAAAATGTAATAGCAGATGAAGAAATAGTTGCATCAAGAACAACGCCAGAGAGTGTTGAACTACAAGGTTATTTTAGGAAAATGCTTGATAAAAATATAAATAATTGTGCTATGGAGGTTTCATCGCACTCGTTAGAGCTTAAAAGAGTTGATGAATGTGAATTTAAGTTTGGGATATTTACAAATTTAACTGAGGAGCACCTTGATTTTCATACAGACTTAGATGAATATAGAAAAGCAAAAGAAAAGTTATTTCATAAGACAACTTTAGGCAACATTATAAATTTAGATGATGATGGTGGTAAAAAAATATATGAGTCTATAAAAAACTTGAAAACACCTATAATAACATATGCTATAGAAGAAGAAGCAGATATTATGGCAAAAGATATAAAAATATATTCAAGTGGAATTGAATATAAATTAATAACACCGAAATATCAAATGAATATAAAAACACCTATACCAGGAAGGTTTTCTGTATACAATTCACTAGCAGTTATAGCTCTGTGCTATTTAATGGATATACCAAAAGAAACTATAGCTGAAAGCCTACAAAATACAAATGGTGTATCTGGAAGATTTGAAAGCATTGATACAGATAAAGGATTTAGTGTGATAATAGATTATGCTCATACCCCTGATGCACTTGAAAATGTATTAAAAACTGCCAAGGAATTTGTAAAGGGAAACATAATAACAGTATTTGGATGTGGCGGAGATAGAGATAAGACAAAGAGACCTTTGATGGGAAGAATTAGTCAGCAATATTCTGATTATACAGTTATAACAAGTGATAATCCAAGAACAGAAATCCCAGAAGATATAGTAAAGGATATTTTAAATGGAATAGATACTAACAATTCAAATTACAAGATTATACTGGATAGAAAAGAAGCAATTCATCATGCAGTGGATAAGGCTGAAGATGGAGATGTTGTAATTATAGCTGGTAAGGGTCATGAAAATTATCAGATTATAGGTAAAGAGAAAATACATTTTGATGATAAAGAAGTTGTCAAAGAAATATTAGGAAAGGAGTAGAATATGAAGGCGATAAATATAAGTGAAATACTTGATAATGCAAAAGGGAAGCTTATACAGGGGAATAAAGGGACTTTGATAAAAAGTATAAGCATAAATAGTAAAAATGTAGATGAAGAAGGCTTATTTGTACCTTTGATCGGAGAAAAATTTGATGCACATGATTTTGTGTATGATGCATATAAAAACGGATGTAAGACTTTTTTAAAAGATAAAAATCACGATTTAAATTTTAACAGTGAAGACATAAATATTATAGAAGTTGAGGATACGACTAAGGCACTAGGGGATATAGCTAGATTGTATAAAGAAAAGTTTTTGATAAACTATGTAGCAGTTACAGGAAGTACAGGCAAGACTACTACTAAAGACATGATATATAGTGTATTATCTAGCAAATATAACACATTAAAAACAGAAGGGAACTTCAATAACCATATAGGACTTCCTCTGACTATATTTAAGCTTAAAGATGAACATCAATGTGCCATACTTGAAATGGGAATGTCTTCCTTTGGCGAAATAGAATATCTATCAGAAATAGTAAATCATAAAATCGCTGTAATATCCAATATAGGCCTTTCTCATATACAAAATTTGGGGTCGCAAGAAGGTATATTAAAGGCAAAGCTTGAGATAACTAAAAACTTTACTAATGAAAATACTCTTATAATAAATGCAGATGATAAGTACTTAAAAACTTTAAAAAATAAAGAATTAAAATATAAATTAAAAACGTTTGGATTTGAAAAAGACAACGATTTATATTGCGTTGAATACAAAATGAATGAAACAGGGATAGATTTTGAATGTATCGTTCATAATCAAAAAGAGGAGTTTTTTATTCCTGCAAGAGGTAAGCACAACATATATAATGCAATGGCAGCTATATTAACTGGAATTGAGTTAGGACTTAGCATAAATCAAATAAAAACAGGACTTCTAAATTTTAAGAATGGCAAAATGAGACTTGATATACTAAAGACAGATTCGTTTGAAATAATAAATGATGCATATAATGCAAGTCCGGATTCTATGAAGGCAGCTCTCAACATACTTGGTGAATATAAACAAAATAGAAAAATATCTATACTTGGAGATATGCTTGAAATGGGAGAATATGCGAAGAATGGTCATGAATTAGTAGGTGAATATTCAATTGGTAATTCTGATTTAATAATAACTGTTGGAAAAGATTCGAAGCATATAGGAAATGGTGCAATGAAAAAAGGATTTAATGAACAAAATGTAATCCACTTCAATACTAATTCACAGGTTATAGATTATCTTAAAAATATATTAGAAAAAGATGACGTTATTTTAATAAAAGGTTCAAGAGGTATGAAAATGGAAGAAATAGTTGTTTTTTTGAATGACTACAAAATTTAACTATATAAAAAACAAAGTTTAAAACGCGAGAGGAGTTTATAAAATGGTCGATGTACAACATATGATAATGACTATAATAGTTTCGTTTGTAATAACTTTAATATTAGGGCCTATATTTATACCTATGTTACAGAAATTGAAATTTGGTCAAACGGTAAGAGATGAGGGACCTAAAAGTCATTTGGTAAAAAATGGAACGCCGACAATGGGTGGAATAATAATGATAATAGCTATACTTATAACTTGCATAACAACAGCTAGAGTCAATAAGGATATGATATTTGCTTTGATATCTATAATAGGTTTTGGACTTATAGGATTTATAGATGATTACATAAAGGTGGTTCTTAAAAGATCGTTAGGTCTTAGAGCTTACCAAAAACTTATAGGACAATTTGCTCTAGCAGCTTTACTTGCAGTGTATCAATCGAAAACATCTGCACTTGGAACACAAGTAATAGTTCCGTTTTTAAAGCAAACAATAGATTTAGGGTTTTTATATGTACCGTTTATAGTGTTTGTAACAGTTGCTACAGTAAATAGTGTGAATTTAACAGATGGACTTGACGGATTAGCATCAGGGGTTACGCTAATAGTAGGAGCATTCTTTGCTATGATAGCTCTTCAATGTGGAAATACTAGTATAGCTATAGTTTCATCTGCTTTAGCTGGAGCTTGTTTAGGATTTTTAAAGTTTAACGCACATCCTGCTAAGGTATTTATGGGAGATACGGGTTCTATGGCTCTAGGAGGGGCAGTTGCAGCAGCAGCTATACTTATGAACCTATCGCTTATAATTCCGATTGTGGGCGGTATATACTTTGCAGAATCGCTATCTGTAATAATTCAGGTAACATCGTATAAGCTTACAGGAAAGAGAGTATTTAAGATGAGTCCGCTACATCATCATTTTGAATTAGAAGGATGGCACGAAACAAAAGTAGTTATGGTATTTTGGACTGTAAGTATAATACTTAGTATAATAGGTTTCATATCTTTAGCTTAGACATGATAGGGGGAGTTTAATATGAACTTAAATAGTAAAAATGTATTATTAGTTGGGCTTGCTAGAACAGGAATATCTACAATTAAAAAACTTTATGAAAAAGGTGCAAAGGTTATAGTAAATGATATAAAGGATGAAGAAAAATTAAAGGATATACTAAATGATTTAAAAGGATATGATGTCAAATATGTATTAGGAAAGCATATAGAAGATATAAGTGGTATAGATTTAACTATAGTATCTCCTGGTGTTCCTTTAGACCTTGAGTTTATAAAAAAAATAAAATCAGCAAATATAGAAGTAATAGGGGAGGTAGAACTATCGTATAGACTATCTAAAAGCTTTTTTATAGGTCTTACAGGAACTAATGGAAAGACCACTACTACAACACTTGTTGGAGAAATATTTAAAAGTGCAAATAAGGATACTTATATAGTTGGGAATATAGGTAACCCTGTAATTGATACAGTAGATAAATCAAATGAAGACTCTGTCCTTGTTACAGAACTTAGTAGTTTTCAGCTTGAGAGTATAAAAGAATTTAAACCGAGAATAAGTGCAATACTTAACATAACGCCTGATCATTTAAATAGACATAAAACTATGCAAAATTATATAGACGCAAAGTGTAGAATTTTTGAAAATCAAAATGAAAATGATTTTACTGTTTTGAACTACGATTGCGAGATTACTAGGGAATTGGGACGAAAGTGTAAAAGTAAAGTTGTATACTTTAGTAGAAAACAGATTTTAAATGAAGGTATATATGTTAAAGACAATATAATAACAATAAATTTAAACGACAAAGAGATTAAACTTATGAATATAAGTGACATAAGTATACCAGGAAGTCACAATTTAGAAAATGCTTTGGCAGCTGTAAGTATAGCAGCTGTATATGGACTTGATATGGAGGTAGTTAAACAGGTTTTAAAAACATTCGGTGGGGTTGAGCACAGACTTGAATTTGTAAGACAAATAAATGATATTAAATTTGTAAATGATTCAAAAGGAACTAATCCTGATGCGTCTATTAAAGCTTTAAAAGCATATGATAATCCTATCATATTAATAGCTGGTGGTCAGGATAAGAAGAGTGATTTTGCAGAGTTCACAAAACTTTTCAATGGAAAAGTTAAACATGTAATTCTTTTAGGGGAAACAGCGGATATAATAAGAAAAAGTGCTATAGAACAAGGATTTAACGATTGTTACAAGGTTGAAAATATGGAAGAAGCGGTTCAAAAAGCATATAAACTAGCTTCTTCGAATGATGTTGTTTTATTATCTCCGGCCTGTGCTAGTTGGGATATGTATGAAAGTTATGAAGTTAGAGGAAATCATTTTAAAAATGAAGTATTTAGCCTTTAAGTCATTAAGGAGGTTTTTAAATGGCTAAAAAAAGAGAAAAACATTTTGACCCTTATGTATTTTATACTACGTTATTGTTAGTAATAATAGGTATTGTAATGGTATTTAGCTCAAGTTACGTTCAAGCTAAATTTAAACAAAATGATGCATACTATTTTTTAAAAAGAAATATGATATATTCAATACTAGGATTTTGTGTGATGATGTTTGTATCTAAGATAAACTACAAGAGACTAGAAAAGTTTATACCTATGATAGGTATTATCACTGTAATATTATTAATTGCAGTACTTACTCCACTTGGTAAGTCGTTTAATGGAGCGAGACGTTGGCTTGGAGTAGGGGGACTTACTATAATGCCATCTGAGATAGCTAAATTTGCTTCTATAATAATAGTATCGAAGGTAATCGATAACAAAAAAGATAAAATGAATAACCTTATAAAAGGGATAATACCTCCTCTTATGATATCAGTTGTATTCTTTGCACTTATAGTTCTTCAACCTGACTTATCTACTGGAGGAACTATAATAATGACGACATTCGTTATGTTATTTGTAGCTGGTATGGATTTGAAGTACGTATACACTATGATGGGTGCAGGATTTGTTTTGCTAGGTGGACTTATCGCAGTAGCACCTTATAGACTCAAAAGATTCACATCGTTTTTAAATCCATTTAAGGATCCGTTAGGAGATGGATATCAGGTTATTCAATCATTATATGCACTTGGATCTGGAGGTTTATTTGGTTTAGGTCTTGGAAGAAGTAGACAAAAGTTTTTTTATATACCAGAGCCTCAAAATGATTTTATATTTGCTATAATAGGAGAAGAACTGGGGTATGTAGGGTGTATAGTTATATTGTTGTTGTTTTTGTTTTTAATATATAGATGTATAAGAATAGCTATTAATTGTCCTGATACTTTTTCTTGTATGTTAGTTACAGGAATTACAGCTCAGATAGGAATACAGGTTATGATAAATATAGCTGTGGCAACATCATCAATGCCTGTTACAGGTATGCCACTTCCGTTTATAAGTTATGGAGGAAGTTCTCTTATAATATTTATGGCCGCTATGGGAGTTATATTAAATATATCAAGACATGTTAAGTTAGACAGGAGTTGATTTAATGAAAGTTTTAATTTCAGGTGGAGGAACAGGAGGTCATGTTTATCCAGCTATAGCAATAGCAAATAAATTAAAAGAAGAAATTGAAGATGTAGAAATTTTATTTGTGGGAACAAAAAACGGAATAGAAAGTGAAATAGTTCCAAAAGCAGGTTATGAACTTAAGACTATAACTGTTCAGGGATTTAGAAGAAAGATAAGTGTAGATAATTTAAAAAGGGTTATTAAGTTATTTAAGGGGCTAGAACAATCAAGAAGAATAATAAAAAAGTTTAAGCCTGATATAGTAATAGGAACAGGTGGATATGTTTGTGGCCCTGTAGTTTTAAATGCAAGCATAAACAAAATACCTACTATAATACATGAGCAAAATGCATTCCCAGGTGTAACAAATAAAATATTATCTAAATTTGTAAGCAAAATTTTGATAAGCTTTGAGGATGCTAAAAAATACTTTAAAGATAAAGACAATGTAGTTCTTACTGGAAATCCAGTTAGAAAAGAAATTTTAATAAGCAATAAATTCTCTTCAAGAAAAAAGCTTGGAATAAATGAAGATAAGAGAATGATTTTATGCGTAGGTGGAAGTGGTGGAGCTACAAAACTAAATGATTCCATGAAAAAAATAATTCCAAGACTTGTAAAAGAGGATATACAATTTATACATGCAACAGGAAAGAACCACTACGATAAATTTATAAACTCGTTAGGAGAGCAAGACTTCAGAGGATGTCAAAAAGTAGTTCCATATCTTGAAGATATGGCAAGTGCTTTAGCAGCGTGTGATCTTGTAATATGCAGTGCTGGAGCGATAACACTTGCAGAGGTTACGGCATTATCAAAACCGTCTATTGTTATTCCAAAAGCTTATACAGCAGAAAATCATCAGGAATTTAATGCTAAAAGTATAGAAAAAAAAGGCGCTGGAATAGCTATACTAGAAAAACAATTGACATATAAAAAATTGGAAGACGCTATATTTAAGATACTTGGAGATAGAGAAAAATTAACTCAAATGGGCAAAAATAGTGGAGAAATAGGAAGTCCTGAATCTATTGATAATATATATAAAGAAATTATGGATGTCTTAAAGTAACACAAAACCCTGCTAATACATAAAATTATATATTATAAAGACAAATTTAAAATATATCAATTTAACTTTTAGTAGGGGGTGGCCCTTTTGGCAAAATATATAGTCCAAGGTGGAAATAAATTAGAAGGTGAAATTAGATTAAAAGGTGCAAAAAATTCAGTATTACCCATAATAGCAGCAACTATATTGAATGAAGGGGAAAGTGTAATACACAATGTCCCTAATATATCAGATGTTAAAGTAATGATTGATATATTAACTCATATAGGTTGCTATGTGAAAATAGAGGGTGATACATTAACTATTAATACAAAAAATATTAAATCATCTGAAATTCCAGAAAGCTTTGTTCGAAAGATGAGATCGTCTATAATATTTTTAGGATCTATGGTTAGTAGGTTTGGTCATACTAAAATCAGTTATCCGGGTGGATGTGAAATAGGTCCAAGACCAATTGATTTACACCTAAAGTCATTATCTCAAATGGGAGTCAATATTGAAGAAACACATGGATATATAAAATGTAAAAGACAAAACAATAAGGCGTGTGAAATAACTCTGGATTTTCCTAGTGTTGGAGCTACTGAAAATGTTATGCTAGCTGCTGTAAAAACTAATGGTGTAACAAAGATATATAATTCGGCAAAAGAACCTGAAATAATAGACCTTGCAAATTTTTTAAATTCTATGGGAGCTGATATAAAAGGAGCAGGAAATAGTTGCATAGAAATATATGGTGTTGATAAATTGCATGATGTTGAGTATCGAATAATACCTGATAGAATTGCTATAGGAACTTATTTGGTAGCTGGTGCAATAACCAATGGAAGAATAATTATAGACGACATAATACCAAGTCATATTAATAGCATTGTTTCGAAGCTTAGAGAAACTGGATGTGAGATTGAGTATATAAACAATAAGGTTCAATTGATTGCGCCTAAAACTATACAGTCTATAGATGTTATAAAAACTTTACCTCATCCAGGGTTTCCAACGGATATGCAGGCTCAAATGATGGCTTTGATGACATTGGCAAATGGTGCTTGTATAATAAATGAGAATATATTTGAAAATAGATTTAAGCATTGTGAAGAACTTATTAGAATGGGAGCTAATATCAATGTTAATGGGAAATTAGCTGTAATAAGAGGTGTTGATAAACTAATGGGAGCTAAGGTTGAATCTTTTGATTTAAGAGGAGGTGCGGCTCTTGTTCTAGCAGGTCTTGCTGCCGATGAATATACGGAAATAGACAGTATACACCATATAGATAGAGGATATGAGGCTATGGAAAAGGTACTTAATAGTCTGGGAGCTAATATTATTAGGGCTTAGACTTAAGCCCTTTTTTGGGAGGGGGGACAAGTTCTATGAAAAAGAAATATAAAATAATTACTTTTATAATGATTTTAATTATATGTGTATTTGGTTATATGGTAATAAAAACGGATTATTTTATTTTAAAAAAATTAAATGTTGTTGGACAAGTTAAACTCAGCAGACAAGATATACTAATTAGTGGTAAAATAGAATCTGGGAAAAATATATATAAATATAGTTCAAAAAAAATAAGAAAAAATTTACTTGAAAATCCATACATAGAAGATGCTAATGTAAAAATAAAACTTCCCGATATAATAAGTATAGATTTAAAAGAAAGGGTGGCTATGTGCGCTATACCTTATATGGGTTCTTATGCTCTTATAAATGAAGAAGGGATAGTTTTAAAGGTTGAAGATGATTTGAAAAATGTAGATGTACCTTTAATTGGAGGGATAAATCTTCAAAAATTAAAAATAGGTCAAAATGTAGATTTAAAAGATGATAATTTATTAAATAAAATATTAAATTTGCTAAACGCTTGCAATAATGCTAAAATTTTAAGTAATATATCTCAAATAAATATAGATGATAATAAGAATATAGATTTATATACAATAAATGGAATAAGAGTTCTTCTTGGAAAAGGAGAAGACTTAGATTATAAGATGACAGAGTTGAACAAAATTTTAATAGATTTATACACTAAAAATATAAAAGTTGGGATAGTAGATATGAGGTATGACTCATACCCCGTATATAGACCTGAATAGGTGGTGGGTTATTTTGAAAAAAAATAGTTTGTCATTGTTAATATTGAGTTTTTTATTAGGAATGCTAATTATAATTGAATTTAAAACTGTAGATAAGACTACTGGTGGATTAGTATCTTCACAAAAAGCGAATCAATTATCAATTGAACTAAAGAGCTTGACTGATAGAAAAAAAGCATTGGAAAAAGATGTACAAGTATTGGATGAGAGGATACAGGAATATAAGGATTCTGAAGCTGAAAAAAATGTTCTTGTAAAAAACTTAAAAGAAGATACTAAAAAATATGAAACATTGGCTGGATATTATGATGTAAGTGGTCCAGGGGTTGTAATAACTATAAAAAAGCCACAAGGAGAAACTGATGAAACAAAATTGATTTACAATTACGATTATATAGTTACTATAATAAATAAGCTCAATGCAGCTGGTGCAGAAGCTATATCTATAAATGGAGAAAGATATGTACTGAATACAGAAATACATTTATCTGGAGATAAGGTTATAGTAAATGGAAACCCTATAATGACTCCGTTTGAAATTAAGTGCATAGGAAATTCTGATATATTAGAATCTGCTTTGAATATGAGGTTTGGTGTGATTTATCAGCTTAGAAAAGACTGGAACTTAGATGTGGATGTTAAAAAGAAAGATAATATAAAAATATCTAGATACAACAAGACTATAGAGTTTAAATATGCTAAGCCTGTAGAAGTTAATGTGAAGGTGAAATGATTATGGGTAGTATAAAGGTAAAACAAAAATCTATGATAATATTAAACTTTATAATAGGTATAGTAATAGCTATAAACATTAAAAATTTAAGCGGGAATCAAACTTTTGTAACATTAAAAACAATACAAGAAATTGAAAATCAAATAGAAATAGAAAGAGTTGAGGTTGAAAATTTAAATAAATTAATACTTGAGAAGAAATCTAATATAGCAAAGTATGAAATTGAAATCGAAGATACAGGTTCTATAAAGAGCATATTAGAAGAAGAATTAAATAATGGTAAGATTATAACTGGGTTTGAAGATGTAGTTGGAGATGGAGTAATAGTAACCATTAGTGATAGTGAAAGAGAAATAGAAGAATGGGAATATGCAGAGGATTTTGTTATTCATGATAGGAATGTAATAAAAGTTATAAATGATCTTAAAATTGCTGGAGCAGAAGCTATATCTATAAATGGAGAAAGACTTACTACATTTTCTGAAATAAAGTGTGCAGGTCCTACTATAACAATTAATGGAAACACATATGGACAGCCATTTGTAATAAAAGCAATAGGTAATAAGAAATTTTTGAAATCTGCCATGGAAGCTCCAAATTCCGAGATGAATTTAAATAAATATCTTTATGCTGTAGGTTTTGAGGTAGAGGAAAAAGATAAAATAATAATACATAAATATAGTGGTCAATTTGAATTTGAATATATAAAAGAAGGTGATTAATTTGATTTTATCTTTGATAGGACTTGCACTAGGAATCATTATTGGATATTATATACCTGTGACTTATCCTGATAGCTATTCTTTATACATATCGGTAGGGTTACTAGCTGCAATGGACTCAGTATTTGGGGCTATAAGAGCGACCTTTGAAGGTAAATACGATGGAATTATATTTGTGAGTGGATTTTTTGGAAATGCAATTTTGGCTGGTATATTGGCCTATATAGGAGATAGATTAGGTTTTCCTCTATATTATGCGAGTATATTTGTTTTCGGAGGTAGATTATTTCAGAATTTTGCTATTATCAGAAGATATGCTTTTAACAAATTGGTTAATAAAAAAAGAGGAAATTAATAATTTCTGTTGAATACCTTAAATATTAATAAAAATTTAAAAAAAAATATGATTCAATAAATATAGTATAAAAATAAAAAAAGAATTATTAAGTAAGGAGGTTCTTACATGCTACAATTTGATGTTGGTATGGATCAGTTTGCACAGATAAAAGTAATAGGAGTAGGCGGCGGAGGAAACAATGCTGTTAATAGAATGATAGAGGCTAATTTACAAGGAGTAGAGTTTGTAGCTATAAATACAGACAAACAAGCACTTTTTACTTCAAAGGCTGAGCAAAAGATACAAATAGGAGAAAAGTTAACAAGAGGACTAGGTGCTGGAGCAAATCCTGAAATAGGACAAAGAGCAGCAGAAGAAAGTAAAGAAGATATTACACAAGCTCTTCAAGGTGCGGATATGGTATTTGTAACTGCTGGAATGGGTGGTGGAACAGGAACTGGAGCAGCTCCTGTAGTTGCCAAGGTTGCTAAGGAATTAGGAATACTTACAGTAGGCGTTGTGACAAAGCCTTTTACTTTTGAAGGTAAAAGAAGAATGATTCATGCTGAACAAGGTATAAAAGAATTTAAAACTAATGTAGATACATTAATAACTATACCTAATGATAGATTATTACAGATAGTAGAAAAGAAAACATCTATGCTTGATGCTTTTAAAAAAGCTGATGATGTGTTACAACAAGGGGTCCAAGGTATATCTGATTTAATAGCTGTCCCTGGACTTGTAAACTTAGACTTTGCCGATGTCCAAACTATAATGAGAGAACAAGGGTTAGCTCATATGGGTATAGGTAATGCTAAAGGGGAAAATAGAGCTATTGAAGCTGCGAAGCAAGCTATTCAAAGTCCGCTGCTGGAAACTTCTATAAGAGGAGCAAAAGGTGTTCTTTTAAATATAACTGGAGGCGACGATTTAGGATTATTCGAAATTAATGAAGCTGCAAGCTTAGTTCAAGAAGCATGTGACGAAGAAGCTAACATTATATTTGGAGCGGTTATAAATGAAAATTTAGGTGATGAACTTAGAATAACAGTTATAGCAACAGGATTTGAAGAAGGACAAGATACTACTTTAAATATAGTAGATAAGAAAGATAAAAAAGAAGAAGTAAAAGAGATTAAACAAGAAAAAGTAAATACTAGTGTAGATCCTGATTTGGATATACCTACATTTTTAAGAAGAAGATAATATTATCTTCTTTTTTTTATGAAAAAATTGCAAACAAGAAAATATTGTTAAAAAATGAGGAAAATAAATTAGAATTCGACTACCTATTGTGACATAAAAATAACTTAAAATTTAGTATAATTTATTTATGAGTTACAACTAATATATGTCAAAAGAAAAAGGTGATTTAAATGATAGTTTATGCAGAATATTATTTTTTACATAATCTATTAGCAGATTACATGATATTAAAAACAACCTCGAGGATAGTAAATAACAATTTTTCTAAATATAAAGCTTTTCTAGGTGGGTTTATAGGAGCTTTATATAGTATGGTTTATTTTATTCCAAGTTTGATGTTTTTATACAATATTTTAATGAAAATTATTTTTTGCTTATTTATAGTATTTATAAGCTTTGAGTATAAAGGCATTAGAGAATATCTCAAAATATTGATGGTATTTTACATTGTGAATATGTTTTTAGCAGGTATTACATTTTACATAGTTTATTGTTCTGGTATAGAGTATACTTTAGTATCATTAGTTTTAATTTATGCTACTTTTTTTATAGCTAATAGTGGTTTTTTTAATAATTTTTACAAGATATTAAAAAGTCTTAATGTATTTAAAGATTTAAAAAATGATATAACGGTTAAGATTGAAGATAAGCAAGTTGTATTTAATACTTTAATGGATACAGGTAATTTATTAAAAGACCCTATAAGTCAAAATCCTGTAATGATAGTAGATGTTAAAAAGTTAGAAAATATTTTACCACAAGAATTGGTATATGTTGATTATTCTATTATGAATTTGAAAAAAGTAGATTATTTAATGAGTAAGTTAAGTAATACTATCTCGAGTAGATTTAGAGTAATACCTTATAAAGTAGTAGGAAATGAAGATGGATTGTTAATAGGAATAAAAGCAGATTATATAGAAATACAGGGACATAAAAAAGGGAATATAATATTGGGCTTATCAAATTTAAATTCGGATGATATGAATGCATATGATGCAATAATAAACCCTAATTTTATATGATAAGAAATCACAGAATTTCCGTTCTGACAATAATATCGATGTAAATAACTATACTTGCAACTATTTTGAGCAACGGAGTCCGTAGGACTCGTTGGCGATATGAGCTATGCGTTAGCATAAAGCGAATTTTATTAAGGGGGAGTGAAGTTCATGGTTAAGTTGTTTTATAATTTAAAGAACAAAATTGTATATTTAGTCAATAAATTATTGATTAAATTTAATATCATTAGAAAAAATGAGATATATTATTTAGGTGGTAATGATGTACTTCCTCCACCTTTAAAAGCTGAAGAAGAAGCTGAAGTTTTAAAAAAACTTGAGAATGATGAAAGTGTTAAAAGTATATTGATAGAAAGAAATTTAAGACTTGTAGTGTACATATCTAGAAAATTTGAAAATACAGGCCTTGATATAGAAGATTTAATATCAATAGGTACAATTGGTCTTATAAAAGCTGTTAATACATTTAAATTAGATAAAAATATCAAGCTTGCTACATATGCATCAAGATGTATAGAAAATGAAATACTAATGTATCTTAGAAAAAACAGTAAGAAAAAAATAGAAATATCATTTGACGAACCTTTAAATATAGATTTAGATGGAAATGAATTGTTGCTTTCTGATGTTATGGGAACTGACAACGATGAAATATACAAATTAATAGAAGAGGAAATAGATAGAGAACTACTTCAAATAGCACTGGATAAACTTTCTATAAGAGAAAAACAGATAATGGAACTGAGATTTGGACTTCAAAGTGGAGATGAAAAAACTCAAAAGGAAGTAGCTAATATGCTTGGAATATCTCAATCATATATATCTAGACTTGAGAAAAAAATTATATTTAGACTAACCAAAGAAATGAAAAAATTTGTGTAAATTGTTAAATTTTGAGTATTCTCTTTAAGTATAAAATTTATATTTCTGTAAATAATTTAATATAGAAATAACTTGAAGAGAGGGCTGGTATGATGCAAATAAATAAAGTAGAAATATGTGGAGTTAATACATCTGAATTACCAGTATTAAAAAACAAAGAAATGAGAGAACTCTTGGTTAAAATAAAGAATGGAGATGAAGAGTGCAGACAACAATTTGTAAATGGAAACTTAAGACTTGTTTTAAGTGTTATAAAAAAATTTAATAATAGAGGAGAGAATATAGATGATTTATTCCAAATAGGATGTATAGGTCTTATTAAAGCTATAGATAATTTTGATTTAAGTCAAAATGTGAGATTTTCAACTTATGCAGTACCTATGATAATTGGAGAAATAAGAAGATATTTAAGAGATAATAATCCTATAAGGGTTAGTAGGTCTTTAAAGGATATAGCTTATAAAGCTTTACAAGTAAGAGAGCGGTTGACAATAGAGAATTTAAAAGAACCTAATGTCACTCAAATAGCCAAAGAGTTAAATATGAATCGAGAAGATGTAGTTTTAGCTTTAGATGCTATACAAGATCCTATATCTTTGTTTGATCCTATATATCAAGATAATGGCGATGCTATATATGTTATGGATCAAGTTCAAGATAAAAAAGGAAGAGATGAGGTTTGGATAGAGGAAATAGCATTAAAAGAAGCTGTGAAAAAGCTTAATAGTAGAGAAAAGTTAGTTCTTGATTTGAGGTTTTACAAAGGAAAAACTCAAATAGAAGTTGCTGATGAAATAGGAATATCTCAGGCACAGGTTTCAAGAATAGAAAAAAATGCTTTAAAGAACATGAGAAAACATATTTGACCCTAAGTGGTCATTTTTTTTTAGTATAAAATAGATTCTTAATTCATAATTATTATAAATAAAAAAATTCGCTTCATGCTAACGCATGGCTCATATCGCCAACGAGTCCTACGGGCTCCGTTGCTTAAAGTAGTTGCTAGCTTAGTTTTCGTAGCAATGCTATTTACGATTAGAGATTGTATAATTTTCTATAGAATAAAAGGGGGAGGGATATATATGTTTAAAATTTCAGATATGATGGAAAAAGAGGTTGTTAATATAAATAACGGTAAAAAGTTGGGATTTATAAGTGATATAGAATTTGATATGGGAGAAGGTAGAATAAAATCCTTAATAATTGTTAACGAAGGTTCAAAAAATTATTTGTTATCTAGAGGAGAAGCTTGCGCTGTATCATGGAATAATATAATTAAAATAGGACATGATATGATCTTAGTAAAAATAGATCAACAAGTTGATTTTAATGACATAGACATATAAAACATTAATGTATATAATTGTGTTATTAGAATTTATTGGAGGTATACTATGAAATGTCCATACTGTAGTTTTTTGCAGTCTAGAGTAATAGATTCTAGACCAACTGACGAGGGAACTTCTATAAGAAGAAGAAGAGAGTGTGAGAGTTGTAAAAAAAGATTTACAACTTATGAAAAAATAGAATATGTAAGACTTGTGGTTATAAAAAAAGATGGGAATAGAGAAAGTTTTGATAGAAGTAAAATAATAAATGGAATAATAAAGGCGTGTGAAAAACGACCGGTTTCAATTGATCAAATTGAAAATATAGTAGATCAAATAGAATATAATATAAATAAAAATATGTTCAAGGAAATAGAAACCAAGAAAATAGGTGAATTGGTTATGGAAAAGCTAAAGAATATAGATGAAGTATCTTATGTTAGATTTGCATCTGTATACAGACATTTTAAAGATATAAATACATTTGTTCAGGAATTAGAAAAAATACTCAATGAGAAAAGGTGAAATATAATGTATATAGATTTCGATGATGTGAATAAATGTAATTTTGTTAAGGCTACATTTACGACTAAGGAACTGGATATGTCTCTTTTAGACGATAGAAAAAAATTATGTAAAGATTTAAATTTCAATTTTGATAATCTAACATATAATAAGCAAGTTCATGGAAATGATGTAACAATAGTTGGTGTGAATAATATAGGAAATATTGAAGAGGCAGATGGAATAATAACTAATATAGCAGACGTTCCTATAATGGTATTTGTAGCTGATTGCGTATCTATAGCTTTTATAGATATTGAGAATAAGGTTATAGGATGCGCTCATGCGGGATGGAGAGGAACTTATAAGGAAATATCTTCAATTATTATAAATAAAATGAAAACTATATTCAAATCGAAAGTTGAAAATATCAAGTGTATAATAGGACCTGCTATAGGGAGCTGTTGCTATGAGGTTTCGTATGATTTGGTAGAAAAATTTAACACTAAGTTTACAAACTCAAATGAAAGTTTATATATAATAAAAGATGAAAAGTATTATTTAGACCTTTTTAAAATAAACGAATTTATACTTATGAAAAATGGTATAAAAAGAGAAAATATATTTAATTCTAATTTATGTACTTATTGTAATGAAAATACATTCCATTCTTATAGAAGAGAAAATACAACTTCAAAGAGGATGGCTATGGTAATGCAGATACTCTAAAGGAGGAAATAATATGAACACAAATATACTTGTTGTTGATGATGAGGAGCATATAGTCGAGCTTTTAAAGTTTAACTTGGAGACGCAAGGATACAATATAGAAACTTCATATGATGGGTTTGATGCTTTTATAAAAGCAAGAGAGTTGAAGCCTGATTTAATATTATTAGATAGAATGCTTCCGAATATAGATGGACTTGAGGTTTTAAAGAAAATAAGAGAGGATAGTACTATAAAGAATATACCTGTAATAATGCTTACAGCAAAGACTATGGAAAAGGATAAGATAGAGGGTCTTGACGTTGGAGCAGATGATTATATAAGTAAGCCTTTTAGTATACAAGAGGTTTTGGCTAGAGTTAAGGCTGTGCTTAGAAGGTATAATTCAAATAAACCTGAAAAAAAGCCTTTTATAGAAATCGGCAATATAAAAATGGATTTACAAAATTATGAAGTATTTAAAAATTCTAAAAAAATAGATTTGACTTTAAAAGAGTTTGAGTTATTAAAGCTTTTACTTCAAAATCAAGGTAAGGTATTATCTAGAAATTTTTTGTTGGATAAAATATGGGGATATGAATATTTTGGAGAAACTAGAACTGTAGATGTTCATATAAGGCATTTAAGAAAGAAAATAGAAGATGGGGAAAAGTATATAGAAACTATAAGAGGAGTAGGATATAAGATAAATTTAAAAGAAGGTGATTAGTATAAAAATGAATGATATATATTTAATTATTCTATTACTTGTCATAGTATCGAGTTTGATATATAGATATTTGAGTGTGCTTAGAAAATACTTAAAAGAACTTATATGTGCATCAAATAGAGTAAGTGAAGGTGATTTTTCAGTTAAACTGAAAAATCAGTACAGTGGAGATCTTGGCAGGTTATCTAGTAATTTTAACTTTATGATAAGCAAGATAAATACTAATATAGAGGAATTAGAAGATCGGAATATGAAGTTGAAATCTATATTGAAGAGTATATCAAATGGAATAGTAGCGATAGACAACGAACAAAAAATATTGCTTATAAATGATGTGGCTAAAAAATTATTTGATAATAGTGATTTTGTATTTGAAGGACAAAAAATAGACTGTGTTATAAATAATGGAGCTATATCAAAGGCTATATCCACATTGATACCTACTAGAGAAAACAAAAAAATTCAGATAAAAGATGAAAAGGATAGATACTATAAAATAAAAATAGACCCTATATACTTAAAGAATGAAAAAAACGTGGTCATAGGATCAATTATCAATATAGAAGATATAACTGAAAATGTCAGACTTGAAAAAATAAGATCTGACTTTGTTGCAAATGTAACTCATGAAATTAAAACCCCGTTAACATCTATTAATGGATTTGTAGAGACTTTAAAGAATAATGATTCGATAGATGCTGAAACGAGAAATAGATTTTTAGATATAATAGAGATTGAGTCTAATAGACTGAGAAGGCTTATAGACGATATACTTGTGTTGTCTTTTATAGAAAATAATGAAAATGGAAAATATGATAACGTTAATTTATATTCTGTATTTAAAGAAGTATATGATATTACATATAATTTAGCTAAAAATAAAAATATAGATTATATCTATGAATTTTCAAGTGAAGATATACAAATAAAGGCGAATAAAGATTATATAAAGCAAATATTTCTAAATTTAATTGATAATGCAATGAAGTATACACCTGAAAATGGAGTAGTGTCGGTTTTGGTAGTTCGAAAAAATAATAATATAAGGATATCTGTAAAGGATACGGGGATGGGAATACCTCAAGCTGATATACCTAGGATATTTGAAAGGTTTTATAGAGTCGATAAGGCTAGAAGTAAGAAAATAGAAGGAACAGGACTGGGTCTTGCTATTGTAAAGCATATAATAATATCTATGGATGCAGATATAAGTGTTAAAAGTAAACTCAACAGAGGTAGTGAATTTATAGTAACTATTAATGAATAAATAAATATTTCCTTAAATTACAAGGGAATATTTATTTTTTTTTTGTAAAAATAAGTATATGAAATTAAATGAATCACACTAAAGGAGATGATGATTTGGGTAATTACGTATACTTAATATCTTGTTCGTTTTTTATGGGTATATTTGCAAGATTGTATATGATGAAGTTAGATTATAGACAGTACCCTACATATCCTCAAGGTTTTATATCTCATATTACTCTTGGAATAATAGCGGCTGCACTTGGAGCTGTAGCAGTTCCATCGCTTGCTGAAAAAGAGTTTTCTGCAGTTACATTTTTAACAGTAGCAGCTCAACAATTTAGAGATGTTAGAAATATGGAAAGACAAAGTCTTGATAATATAGAAAGTACTGAAATCGTTCCAAGAGGTATGGCGTATATAGAGGACATAGCAAAGGCATTTGAAGCTAGAAATTATATGGCAATACTAACAGCACTAGCTACTGGTATGGTATTTTATTTATCATCAAAGATCTTTAATATGAACAATATAATATCAATTTCAGTATCTGTGATTATTGGTTTTATTGTAGCTAGATTATTAAAGACTATATTGACTAGAGATAAAGTTGGAGAAGTAGCAGAAGTTATACCTGCTAAAATAGAATTTGATGGACCTCTTCTTAAGGTAAATGGAGTAGTCATCATGAATGTAGGGCTTTCATCATCTAGAGATAGATATTTACAAGATGGACTGGCTGTTGAGATTATACCTAAAGATCCAAATAATATAGGTATTTTATCTAATTTAGGACAAAGACAGGTTATAGCACATAATTCATCAGTTCAACTTGGAATTAAAAAAGACGCAGATGAGCCTGATTTTACTCCTATACTTAGAAGAAATCCGGAAAAAGAAAGCATATTAATGCCTATAATACCTATAAAAAAAGATGAAAGTTTACTAATAGAAATAATTAAGAACACTCCTATTATAGAATCTGCAAAAGGGAAAACTAATTTTTTGAAAGGTAGGAGATAATAATGGATATAGGATTAAATGATTATATAATAGCGATTGTTACAACTGATAAAGATATGAAGTCTAATACAGTACCCATATTTTATGCAAAAGATAGAGCGGATTTAGAGAAAAGATCACTTATGATATCTAAGTGCGTTACCGGTATGGTTCATGATGTATTAAATGATACATTTATAATAGTTAAACATTAAGCAAAGTTTGTTATCTTGACTATTTGAGCCATTGCGTTATAATATAACTTGACATATTATTAAAAAGAGTGGTGATGTAGTTGGAACTGAAAAATATTGAAGAAATAAAAAATATAATAAGTGGTGTGAATAAAGGAAGTATAGCAGAGGAATTAAATATTGAAGTTGGAGATATACTTTTAAGCATAAATGATAAAAAGATAGAAGATATTATAGAATATAAATTTTATATATCAGATGAATATCTAGAAGTTGAGATACAGAAAAAAGATGGAGAAATATATATATATGAAATAGAAAAGGAATATGATGAGGACTTGGGGATTGAATTTATAAATCCTATAATAGATAAAGCTAAAAGCTGTAGAAATAAATGTATATTTTGTTTTATAGACCAGCTTCCAAAGGGAATGAGAGAAACTCTTTACTTTAAAGACGATGATTCAAGACTTTCATTTTTACAAGGAAACTTCATAACTCTTACAAATATGAGTGAAGATGATATACAGAAAATGATACAATATAGAATAAGTCCTGTTAATATATCGGTTCATACGACTGATCCAGATCTTAGAATAAAGATGCTCAACAATAAAAATGCAGGCAAATTATATGATATAATGAAGAGGTTAGCAGATGCAGGAATAGAGATGAATGCTCAGATAGTTTTATGTCCTGATGTTAATGATAAAGAAAATCTACAAAGAACTCTTAATGACTTATCTAAGCTATATCCTCATGTAAGAAGTGTTGCAGTGGTTCCTATTGGACTTACTAAGTATAGAGAAGGCTTGTTTGATGCTAAAATATATGATGATAATTCTTCATCAGAAGTTATAGAATTTATACATGAATTTCAAAAGAGGAGACTTGATGATATAGGAACTAGATTTGTTTTTTTATCAGATGAATTTTATGTTATGGCTAAAAAAGATATACCTTCTTATGAAGCTTATGAAGGCTTTGTACAAATAGAAAATGGAGTGGGCCTTATTTGTAAGTTTGAAAGAGAAATAGATGATTATCTTAAAAAAACTTTTGTTAAATTAAAAAAACAAAAAACAGTTTCTATTGCAACTGGAAAATCAGCTTATGAGTTTATAAAAAATGTTTCTTTAAAGGTTATGAATAATGTGGAGAACCTTAAAATAAACGTATATAATATAAAGAATGAGTATTTTGGAGAGACGATAACCGTATCAGGACTTATAACTGCAACGGATATAATTAATCAGTTAAAGGATACAGAACTTGGAGACAAGCTTATAATACCTAGAGCAATGTTAAAATCGGATGAAGCAATATTTTTAGACAACATAACTCTTGATGAGCTTCAAGAAAGATTGGATATAAAAATAGATGCAGCTAAAAACGAAGGTGCAGATTTTGTAAAAAAACTAATAAAGTAACATAGAAAGGGAGTAATTTTAAATGAGTAAACCAATAGTTGCCGTAGTTGGAAGGCCTAATGTTGGAAAATCAACATTATTTAATAAATTAGTAGGTAAGAGAATTGCAATAGTAGAAGATACACCAGGAGTAACTAGAGATAGAATTTATGCAGAGGGAGAATGGTTAAATAAATACTATACTTTAATAGATACTGGCGGAATTGAGCCTGAGAGTGAAGATATAATATTATCTCAAATGAGAACTCAAGCTGAGCTTGCAATGGATATGTCTCACGTGATTTTATTTGTAGTAGATGGAAAAATCGGACTTACGAATGATGACAGAGAAGTAGCTCAAATGCTTAGAAAAACTAAAAAACCTGTATTGTTAGTTGTAAATAAAGTGGATAATAAAGAAAAATCAGAGCATTTTTATGATTTTTATGAATTAGGATTTGGAGATCCAATAGAAATATCTGCTTCAATAGGTCTTGGAATAGGAGATTTATTAGATGAGATTGTTGAGAATTTCCCAGATGGATTAGACACTGAATACGACGAAGATGTAATCAAAGTGGCTATAGTTGGAAAACCTAATGCAGGTAAGTCTTCTATACTTAACAATATACTAGGAGAAGAAAGAGTAATAGTGAGCCCAATAGCTGGTACTACAAGAGATGCTATAGATACTTATTTTGAAGATGGAGAAGATAAGTATTTATTAATAGATACTGCTGGTCTTAGAAAAAAAAGTAAAGTATATGAAAATATAGAAAGATATAGTGTTATAAGAGCTATTGCAGCTGTTGAAAGAGCAAATGTTGCACTTATAGTTATAGATGCTACTGAAGGATTTACAGAGCAAGACACTAAGGTTGCAGGTATTGCACATGATGAAGGTAAGGCGTGTATAATAGTAGTTAATAAATGGGATTTAATAGAAAAAGATAATAAAACTATGAATAATTACATACAAGATATAAGAGGGAAGTTTCCATTTATGCTGTATGCTCCTATAGTATTTGTATCAGCTAAGACGAATCAAAGAATGAATACTGTATTACCTAAGATTAAATACGTTTCAAATGAAAGTTCTAAGAGAATTAGAACGGGTCCTTTAAATGAGGTAATAGGTGAGGCTGTACTTTTAAATCAACCGCCTTCTGACAAAGGGAAGAGACTTAAGATATACTATGCAGCTCAAACTAACATTAAGCCACCTAAATTTACTTTATTTATAAATGATAAAGAACTTACACATTTTTCTTATCAAAGATACTTAGAAAATAAAATAAGAGAGAATTTTGGATTTGAGGGAACTCCTGTTAGATTCAGTTATAAAGAAAAAGAAAGGAAGAGATAGATAATATGAATAATTATTTTATAGCTGCTTTAATTTCTTATTTCTTAGGGAATATTTCAACATCTTATATTTTAGGAAAGACTATTGCAAAAATAGATATTAGAAATCATGGATCTGGAAATGCAGGAACAACTAATGTACTTAGAACGTTGGGTAAAAAAGCTGCGTTAATCACATTTTTGGGAGATGCTTTAAAAGGCTCTTTAGCTGTTTATATAGGACTTAAAATTGGTGGTAGAGACATTGCTTTAATATCGGCATTATTTGTTGTCTTAGGTCATGATTGGCCTGTAGTACTAAAATTTAGAGGAGGTAAAGGAGTAGCAACTACCATTGGAACTATGATGCTTATAAATCCTTTACAAGCTATAATATCCGTGTTAGTAGGTATAATAATTATTTATATTACTAGATATGTATCCTTAGGATCTATGCTTGGGATATGTACACTTCCGTTTTTAATGTTTTTTGTAGGTAAGAATGAATTTATAGTTTCTATTATTTTGACGATTTTAATTTTATTTACACATAGAGAAAATATAAAAAGGCTTATTAAAGGAAAAGAAAAAAAAATAGGTCAAAAAGTTCAAATAAAATAGAGATAGAGGGTGTTTTTATGGAAAAAATTTGTGTGTTAGGAGCAGGTAGTTGGGGGAGTGCTCTTGCTATCTTATTATCTAAAAAAGGATACCAAGTAAGCTTGTATATGAGAAATAAAGATCAGTATGAGAGCATGAAAAAGACTAGGGAAAATATTAAATATCTTCCAGGTGTGATAATGCCAAATAATATAAAAATGACAATTGATCTTAAGGACGCTGTTGAAGAAGCTAAAATAATAGTTTTAGGAGTAGCATCTCAAGGTGTTAGAGGATTATTGAAATCTATAAAAGACTATGTTAAAGATGATCAAATTATAGTAAATGTGGCAAAGGGATTTGAAAAAAATACTAATCTTAGAATATCTGAGGTGGTTAAGGAAGAACTTCCAAATAATCATTATGTTATTTTATCAGGACCATCTCATGCAGAAGAGGTATCTAAAGATATGCCTACTACTGTAGTTGTAGCATCAGAAGATATGAAAATAGCTGAATATATTCAAGATACATTTACAAATCCTAAATTTAGAGTATATACAAATCCTGATGTTATAGGAGTTGAACTTGGAGGAACTCTTAAAAATATAATAGCTTTCGGAGCTGGGATGTGTGATGGTCTTGGATATGGAGATAATACAAAGGCAGCTTTAATGACAAGAGGCATTATAGAAATAGGAAGACTAGGAATGGCTATGGGTGCAAACAGAAGTACTTTTTCGGGACTTTCAGGTATAGGAGATTTGATAGTTACTTGTACTAGTATGCACAGTAGAAATAGAAGAGCGGGTATACTTATAGGTAAGGGTAAGTCTTTAGATGACACTCTTGATGAAATCAAAATGGTAGTTGAGGGAATACTTACAACTGAGGCAGCTTATAAATTATCTAAAAAGTATAATGTGGATATGCCAATAACTAATGAAATATATAAAGTTTTATATGGAGACAATGAAGTAAAAGAATCTGTTATAAATCTTATGTTAAGAAGTAAGACACATGAAATGGAAGAAGTAGCTATTAAAGAAAACTAAACTTTTAAAAGTTTAGTTTTCTTTTTTTGTAATAAAACTCATATTTTTGAAATATATATTTATTAAGAAATTTTATGCGGGGGGGATAATTGTGAAGAGTAATATATATGAAGATATCTCTAAAAGGACTCAAGGGGATATATACATAGGAGTAGTAGGTCCTGTTAGAACTGGTAAGTCTACATTTATAAAAAGATTTATGGAACTTTTAGTAATACCTAATATTGATAATGATTATAAAAAAGAGCGAACTAGAGATGAATTACCACAAAGTGGAACAGGAAAAACTATAATGACTGTTGAGCCTAAATTTGTACCAGCAGATGGAATTGAAATAAAAGTTAAAGATAAACTTAGAATGAAGATTAGAATGGTTGATTGTGTAGGGTATTTAGTTGATGGAGCACTAGGGCATGAAGAGGAAGGAAAAGAAAGGATGGTCTCTACTCCTTGGATGGAAAAACAAATACCTTTTGAGATGGCAGCTGAAATTGGAACAAAAAAAGTAATAAAAGAACATTCTACAATTGGGGTTGTAATGTTGACAGATGGAAGTGTAACAGGAATAGAAAGAAAAAGCTATGTAGCGTCTGAAGAAAGAGTTATAAATGAATTAAAAGAATTAAATAAGCCGTTTAGCATTATTTTAAATACAAGAACGCCTAAAGATGAACAAACATTAAAATTAAAAAATGAGTTGGAAGATAAATATGACATGCCGGTATTGCCTCTTGATATACTTAATATGGATTTAGATGATGTTGAAAATGTTATGGAAACTATATTGTTTGATTTTCCACTTAGAGAAATAAACATAAATTTACCGAAGTGGGTAGAAGCACTTGAAAAAAATCATTGGATAAAAAATGATATTATAAAAACTATAAAAGAAAGTCTTGGTGATGTAGGAAAAATAAGAGATTTCAAACATATATTAAATAAATTTGAAGATATTGAATTTATGGATAAATGTTATTTAGACGATGTTGGACTTGGAGAAGGAATAGTAAATATCAAATTAGATACAAAACAAGATCTGTTCTATAATGTGTTGGAAGAGAAGAGTGGGTTTAGAATTGATGGGGAACACCAATTACTAACTCTTATATCTAAACTATCTAAGGTTAAGATGGAATATGATAAGGTGGAAGTGGCATTGAATGATGTTAGAGAAAAAGGATATGGATTAGTACCTCCATCATTAGAAGAGTTGACTTTAGACATTCCTGAAAAAGTTAAAAAAGGAAATCAATATGGGGTTAAGCTAAGAGCTAAGGCTCCTTCTATACATTTGATTAGAGCAGATATAACTACGGAGGTATCTCCTGTGGTAGGAACTGAAAAACAGGGCGAGGAGCTTGTTAAATATCTTCTAGAGGGATTTGAAGAAAATCCAGAGGAAATATGGCAATCAAATATGTTTGGAAAATCATTGCATGATTTAGTTAAAGAACAGCTTCAAAATAAATTATTTATGATGCCAGAAGACGTGAGAATTAAAATGCAAAAAACGCTTCAAAAAATAATAAATGAAGGTAGTGCTAATTTAATAACTATAATATTATAATTATTAAAAAGAGGCTTATTTAAGCCTCTTTTTTCTTGACTTTTAGGTAGTTGTTGATATAATCTATTAATTAAGATGGGTTAAGTTCTCTAACCCTATTTTTTTTGTAAACATATAAAGTAAATATAAAAAGGATAAACAATGTTTTTGAAGAATTATTAAATTATATAGAGGGTGAACTCTGTGGATAAAAGAAAAAAAAGAAAAAATAAGAGATTAAAAATTAAGTATAATTACTTAATAATACTTGGTGTGATTGCTTACATATTCGTTAAACTTTTAAATAATATGACTAGCTATACGGTACATGTTGAAACTGTAAAGTATGGGGATTTAGTAGAATCTATAAATAAACAAGGAATTATAATAAAGGATGAACAAGTAATACTAGCACAAGCTGAGGGTAATATAGATTACTTAGCTCAAGAAGGTAAACGAGTTCCGAAGAATAAAAAGATAGCTGAAATACAAAAAGGTGAAGTAGACCTTCAAAAAAAAGAAAAACTCGATACTATAAACAGAAGAATAGAGAGTATCAAATTTAACAGAAATGAAGAAATACTTAAAAGTGATATAGAAAAAATAGATGTGACAACAAAAAAATTGAGAGAAGAAATAAAGACTAAGATTATGAATTCAGATATAGAAAATATACAGAATTTAAAAGATGAATTATTAGGTGCTATAGATAAAAAGAGTTTGATATGGGGAGAAAAAAGTATTGTAGGTAAAAATATAAAAACCCTAGAATCAGAAAAATTCAAAATAGAAAATGAATTGAATTCCTCGGTTAAAAGTGTCTTTGCACAAGAATCAGGTGTTATATCTTTTAATCAAGATGAATATGAAGATATTCTTAAGGTATCTAGTATAGAAGATTTAAATTCAGAATATCTTTCAACGGTTAAAAATAAAGAACATATGATAAAGAAAAATGATAAAGTTGAAGTAGGAGATCCAATAGGGAAGATAATAAATAATCATATATGGTATATTGCTGTAGTTATTGATGAAAAAGAAAGTAGTCATCTGAAAATAGGATCAAATGTAAAAGTTAGTAAAGATGAACAGGTATTTAATGCTAATATTAAAAACTTATATAAAGATGAAAATGATAAAAATATATTAGTGCTTGAAGTAGATGAAGAAAAAGTAGATTTTTATGATGAAAGAGTTTGTGATTTTAATATCATATATAGACAGATTAGTGGGATAAAAGTTCCTAAAAATGCTGTTGTTACAATAAAAGAAAAAAAGGGAGTATATATTTTATCACAAACAGGAAGTGCTGTTTTTAAAGAACTTAAGAGTATCTTAGGGGAAAATAATGAATACATAGTACTTGATTATTTGGATATTAAGAAAAATAGAATAGATACTATTGATTTATATGATGAACTTATTATAAATCCTAAAAATATAAAAGAAGGTCAAAAGATAAGGTAGGTGTTAAAAGTGGATTACATAAAACAAAATTTAGAAGAAGTGTTAGGTGAAATAAATAATTCGTCTAATAAAGCAAATGTAAATCCTAAGGATATTATATTAATAGGTGTTACAAAAACTGTAGATATACCTATTATAGAAGAAGTTATACGCTTGGGAGTGACTCATGTTGGCGAAAACAAACCACAGGAACTTGTAAGAAAATACGAGGCCATAGGGGATAAAGTAAAATGGCATCTTATAGGATCTTTACAGACTAATAAAGTAAAGTATATTATAGATAAAGCAGATATGATTCATTCTTTAGATAGAATATCTTTATGTGAAGAAATAAATAAAAGAGCTAAAAGTATAAACAAGGTTATGGATTGTTTGGTACAAGTTAACATATCAAGAGAAGATTCTAAACATGGACTTTTTAAAGAAGATGTTATAGATTTTATAAAAACTGTATCAAGTGAATATAAAAACATAAAAATCAATGGAATTATGACTATGGCACCATATGTTGATAAGCCCGAAGATGTTAGAATATATTTTAGGGATATAAAAAATATATCAAAAGAAATAGAAAAACTCAATTTAGAAAATGTAGATATGAAGTATTTGTCTATGGGCATGAGTAATGACTACAAGATAGCTATAGAAGAGGGAGCAAATATGGTAAGGGTTGGAACTTCTATATTTGGAAAAAGAAATTACATGAAATAGGAGGGACAGAGATGTCTGATAAATTTGTAGATAAAGTAAAGAAATTTATGGGTTTTGAAGAAGAGTATGAGGAAGAATATGAAGAAGAATATGAAGAAGAAATTCTGAATTTAAATCAAAAGCCAGCTGTAAAATCTAATAATAAGATAGTAAATATACATACAACTACTCAAATGAAGGTTATGATACATGAACCACAAGATTATGATGAAGCTGCATCTATTGTAGATAACTTGAAAAATAGAAAGGCTGTAGTTGTGAATTTAGAAAATATAGAAGACTTAGATCTTGTAAAGAATATATTTCATTTTATAAGTGGTGCAGTATATGCATTAGATGGAAGTATTCAAAAGGTATCTAAGGGAATATTCATATTAGCGCCAAGTAACATAGACATAGATGGAAATATAAAAAAAGAGCTTGAAAATAAAGGATTATTTCCGTGGCAAAAAAATGTATAAAAGGAGAAATCATTTATGTGGATTATAATTAGGGCATTGGGATATTTTGTTAGATTTATAGAACTTATGATTTTGATAAGATGCGTGATTTCTTTTGTACCGAAGCTACAATATTCTTCGATTTCAGATTTTGTATATTCGGTAACAGAGCCTATACTTCATCCGATAAGAGAAATGCTTTATAAGCATGCTAATACAGGCCCGTTTGATTTTTCTCCTATAATAGCATATTTACTAATAGGCTTTGTATATCAGGCTATTATTAAATTATTATTTATGGTATTTTAAATGATTGATAAGGAAAGAATAACTTCGCATATAAAGGATTTAGATCTTAAAAAAACTGTATATAAAGTTATAGACAAGGCCTTAGGTGTTTTAAAAAATCATGACTATAGATATACAGATTTTTTAAATCCATATGAATTAAAAAACTCTACAGCAGTTTTAAATTCTATAGATGATATAAAGTACAGTGTATATGGAGGATATGATGGATCTGAAAGAAATGTAATATATATATACCCATATTATGTATGTGAAGAAGATCTAGATTTTCCGATAAGTGCTTTGATGATTGAGGGAAACTTCAAGTTTAAAGAAGTATCTCATAAGGATTATTTAGGATCTATACTTGGAATTGGTATAAAAAGAGAAAAAATAGGAGATATATTAATACATAAAAATTTTTGCCAAGTTATAGTTCAAAATGATATAACAGATTATATAATTCTTAATATGACCAAGGTGGCTCGAAATAATATATCGGTTAAAGACATATTATTTTCTGATATTCAAAAAGTAGATATAAACTATAAAGAAATAGGTTTTACTGTTTCTTCTAATAGAATTGATTGTATTGTATCCTCAATACACAATATATCTAGACAAGAAGCAAATAAAATTATTTCATCAAATAGAGTTTATGTAGATTATGAGCCTATAAATAATGTATCGAAGAAGGTAGATGTAAATTCATTGATATCTGTAAGAGGAAAAGGCAGATGCATAATATCGGATATAGGCGATGTTAACAAAAAAGGAAGATTAAGGATAAAAGCAAAAATAATATTGTAGGAGGTTTTAAAGTAATGATAACTCCATTAGATATAGAAAATAAAGAATTTAGAAGAGCACTAAGAGGATTTAAAGAAGAAGAAGTAGATGAATTTCTGGATGAGGTTAAAGAGGATTTTGAAAAGCTTTACAAAGAGAATATTGAATTAAAAGATAAATTAAGCATGATAACAGAGCAAGTAAATAAGTATAAAAATATAGAGGAAACTTTAAAAAACACTCTTATAGTGGCTCAAAATACAGCCGAGGAAGTAAATACTAATGCAGCAAAAAAGGCACAGCTTATAATAGAGGAAGCTGAGTTTAAGGCTAGAAAATTAATAGAAGAAGCTAACGATCGAGTTATAGATATAAGAAAAGATTATGAAGAAACTAGAAAGTCATTTAAGCTATTTAAGGGTAAGTTTAAAGGACTTTTACAAAATGAAATAAAGATAATAGATGATACTTTTGACGATGTAGATTAACAATGGGCAAAATGCAAAATTTTCTATAAATTAAAAAAAAGATATTGACCTATTTCAAAAAATATTATAAAATGCTATTAAATCTTAATTGAAACTCAATAATTAAAAACTGAGAAGGGGACAAGTACATTTTAAATAATTTTACAGAGAGCTGATGTTTGGTGAAAATCAGTAGATTATAGAGATGGAATATCACCCCAGAGTTGCAGGCTGAAATAAATAGTAAGCTGAGCCGTTGAAATCGTTAATTTTAAATGAGATATTACAAATATTTTAGATTATTTGTAATAACTAGGGTGGTAACGCGTGAATATACCTCGTCCCTTTATAGGGATGAGGTTTTTTTTGTTGAAATAATGACAATACTATATATAAAAAGAAAGGATGAAATATATGAAAAAGTTTGAATCACTAGTAGATTCAGTTGTAGAAAGTGAAAAACAAACATCTGAGTTTTGGAAGGAAGTAAATATATTAGAAAAAACTATAGAACATGGAAAGGACAATCCTTCATTTGTATTCTTTGAAGGACCACCAACAGCAAATGGAAAGCCTGGAATACACCATGTTATGGCTAGAACTTTAAAAGATTCTGTTTGTAGATATAAAACTATGAGTGGATATCAAGTAAAAAGAAAAGCAGGTTGGGATACTCATGGACTTCCTGTTGAAATAGAAGTAGAAAAGCAATTAGGACTAAAAGACAAGCTAGAAATAGAAAACTACGGAATAGATAAATTCAATGAAAAGTGTAGAGAATCTGTTTTCTCATACGAGAAATTATGGAGACAAATGACAGAGCGTATGGCTTATGAGACTGATCTTGATAATCCATATATAACTCTAGATAATAATTATATAGAGAGTGTTTGGTGGATACTTAATAAATTTAACAAAGAAGGATATATATACGAAGGACATAAGATACTTCCTTATTGTTCAAGATGTGGAACTGGACTTGCATCTCATGAGGTTGCACAAGGATATAAAGAAATAAAGACTAACACAGTAATAGCTAAGTTTAAGAGAAAAGATGTAGATGAATACTTCTTAGCTTGGACAACTACTCCTTGGACTTTACCATCAAATGTTGCACTTGCAGTAAACCCAAATGAAACTTATATAAAAATTAAATCTAACGATGAAGTTTACTATATAGAAAAAACTTTAGCTCCTAAAGTAATAGAAGGGGAATATGAAGTAATAGAAGAACTTAAAGGTAAAGATTTAGAATATATGGAATATGAACAATTAATGCCATTTGCAACTGCTGACAAAAAAGCATTCTTTGTAGTATGTGGAGATTATGTAACTACAGAAGATGGTACAGGTATAGTACATACAGCTCCAGCATTTGGAGAAGATGACTATAATGTAGGTAGAAAATATGATCTTCCAGTACTTCAACCAGTTGATGAAAGCGGTAAATTCATTGCAACTCCATGGGAAGGTAGATTTGTAATGGAGGATGGAATAGATGTAGAAATAATCAAATGGTTACATGCTGAGGGTAAACTTTACAAGAAAGAAAAAATGGATCACAACTATCCTCACTGTTGGAGATGTTCTACTCCACTTTTATACTACGCTAAGCCAAGTTGGTATATTGAAATGACTAAGCTTAAAGATAAGCTTATAGAGAACAACAACACAGTTGAGTGGTACCCATCATTCGTTGGAGAAAAGCGTTTTGGAAACTGGCTTGAAAACTTAAATGACTGGGCAGTATCTAGAAGTAGATATTGGGGAACTCCACTTAATATTTGGACTTGTGAATGTGGACATAAAGATTCAATAGGTTCAAGAAAAGAATTAGTTGAAAAAGCTATAGAAGATATAGATGAGACAATAGAGCTACACAGACCGTATATAGATGACGTTCATATTAAGTGTAGTGAATGTGGAAAGACTATGACAAGAGTTAAGGATGTAATAGACTGCTGGTTTGACAGTGGAGCTATGCCTTATGCTCAACACCACTACCCATTTGAAAACAAAGAAAACTTTGATCAATTATTCCCAGCAGATTTCATATCTGAAGGAATAGATCAAACAAGAGGATGGTTCTACTCACTTCTTGCTATTTCAACATTTGTAATGGGAAAAGCGCCTTATAAGAGAGTTTTAGTTACAGATCTTATATTAGATAAAGATGGAAAGAAAATGTCAAAATCAAAAGGAAATACTATAAATCCATTTGAATTATTCGATCAATATGGAGCAGATGTATTAAGATGGTACTTACTTTATGTATCACCTCCTTGGAATCCAACTAAGTTTGATGTTGATGGACTTAAGGAAATTCAAAGTAAGTTCTTTGGTACTATTAAAAATGTTTATAACTTCTTTGCTCTTTATGCAAATACAGATAAAATAAATCCTAATGATTTCTTTGTTGAATACAAGGATAGACCAGAACTTGATAGATGGATATTATCTAAATACAATAACTTAAAATTAGAAGTAGAGCAAAATTTAGATGCATACGATTTAACAAAGACTGTAAGAAGTATCCAAGAATTTGTAAACGAAAATCTTTCAAACTGGTATATAAGACGTTCTCGTAGACGTTTTTGGGCTACAGAGTTAACTGAAGATAAAAAAGCTGTGTACAATACAACTTATGAAATCTTAGTTGGAATATCTCAAATGGTTGCACCGTTTGCACCTTATTTATCAGAAGAGATATACAAAAAAATCACAGGAGAATTCTCAGTTCATTTAAGTGATTATCCAAGAGTTGATAAAGATTTAATAGACGTAAAAGTAGAAGAGAAAATGGACTTAGTTAAGAACCTAGTTACTCTTGGTAGAGCATCAAGAGAGAATGTTAGAATAAAAGTTCGTCAACCTATACAAAAGGTTTTAATAGATGGTAAATATGAAGAAGTAATAGATGATTTAGTTGAACTAATCAAAGAAGAACTTAATGTTAAAGAGGTTGTATTTGCTAAAGACTTAGGAGAATATATGAACTTTAGTTTAAAGCCAAACTTTAAGGTATTAGGACCAGTTCTTGGACCTAAAATCAAATCATTTGGAAAAGCTCTATCTTCACTTGATGCATCTGATGCAGTTGCAAAGCTTGAAGCAGGAGAAACTTTAACAGTAGATCTTGATGGAGAAAACTTTGAAGTTGTAAAGGATCATGTATTAATAAATATTTCTTCAAAAGAAGGATTTAATGTATCTGTTGAAAATAATCTATTTGTTATACTTGATACAACTTTAACTGATGAACTTATAAATGAAGGATATGCAAGAGAATTCATATCTAAGGTTCAACAAATGAGAAAAAATAATGATTATGAAATGATGGATAATATAAAGATATTCTTCAATGGAGATGAAACTATATCAAATGCTGTTGAGTTATATAAAGATTATATAATGACTGAAACTTTAGGTGTTTCTATAGAAAAAGTTTCTGATGAAGATTTAGAAAAGCATAACTTAAACGATCATGAAACTGGAATTAAATTAGAAAAAGCTAATTAATATAAAAAGTGCTCCTTAAAGGAGCGCTCAGACTGTTGATAAAGAGATGTTAATTCTAAGTAATTAACATCTCTTTTTTTCCATAATCATAAATAGGTATTTAAGCGAAAATGAAGATAATTTAAATACCGCTACTTAATCAATCTTTTGATAAAACTAGAGATTGTATCGTTTAAATATCCTAAAACTTCTAAAACTCCCTTACGGTCAAACAACGAAGTTTCTTAACGGATATTTAAACGATACAATCTGAGTTTCATAGTAAAAGATTAATCAAAAGTAGCTAACATTTAAATTACCTTCATTTTAAGTTAGTTGATATAGAAATTTTATGATTTTATGTTATATAAAAGATTAGAAACTCATAGAAAAGAAATGAATTCATTCTCCATTGATTATTTGCTTCCCAAGGATTATTTAGTTAAAAAAATTGAAAATGCTATAAATTTTGATTCTATATATAATTTAGTTGAAAGTTGCTATTCTGCCGACCGGGGCATATCTAGTTCAGATCCAGTTATATTAATAAAAATAGCATTAATACAATGCATGTTTGGAATAACAAGTAAAATTCCTCGCCACACTACTTTTAGTAAAAACTACATATGAAAATTTAAAGATACTGATGTATTTGAAGAATATTTTAACATATGCTTGGCGAAATTCAAAAAAATAAATTTTTAAAAGAACAAGAAATATTCATAGATTCTACTCATGTGAAAGCAAATGCAAATAAAAAAACTGTTCAAATTTAAGCAAAACACTATCAAACATCATTTTGAAAAATAAATAAACTTATCAAGAAAATTATATAATCAAAGTGCAAGTTATACACCATGTAATTTCTACCAATAAGAAAAACTTATGTATAGCATAGCTAAATACATAAGTTTTGTATTTAAACTGAATGTTTCTTAAAGAAGAACTTTTATGCTTTTTCCCTAGATTTTCAGGGGCATGTAAAACTATCTATAAAAATACTGCTTATACAACAATATTGTGAAGAGGAATAAACTTTTAGTGTTTGATAATTTTAAAATTTGTGAATTCCCAATGGTCAGACACTCAAATTTATGAACGGATTATTAAACGATAAAAACTAAGTTTCATGAATCAAAATATTTAAAAGTGATATGTATTGTAAATAATATACATTTTATCTATAATAACAATATGATGCTAAATGAATCTTATATATGGAGGTGTATTATGAAAAAATTAATTACAATGATTTTCTTAATAAGTATGCTATTTTGTTTTTCAATAAATACATGGGCGATGCCTTCTGATTGGGCAAAGCAAGATGTAGATGATATGAAAAGCAATAACTTAGTAAAAGAAGATTTAGTAGATGACGCTAAATTCCAAGATATGGTTACTAGAGAGGAATTTGCAGAACTTGCAGTATTATTATATGCTAAAGCAAAAGAAATGGACGTTGAAGAACTAATGGCTAAAGATACAGAAGAGCCTTTCCTTGATACAGATAATCCATATGTAGCAGTAGCGTATAATGAGGGAATTGTTAACGGAACATCTCCTGTTACTTTCAACCCAAGAGATAAGATAACTAGAGAAGCGATAGCAACTATGCTAAAAAGAGAACTTCAAGAATTAGGAAAAGATACAACTCCTAAAAAGAGTGCAACTTTTAGTGATATGAATAAAGTAAGTTCTTGGGCAAAAGACGGAATAAACT
>NZ_JBBMMD010000048.1:0-502 GCF_037844525.1 Tepidibacter sp. Z1-5
CATAGCCATCAAGCTAAGGATTTTAGAGCAAATTAATTGCCCTCATTCGTTAAAAAATAATATACTAATGCTACTTAAAGTTCTAAGGAGGCAGAAGTATCTATGTCAAAAGTAAAAACATTAAATATGAAAAATACTATGCAGCAAATGATTCAAGAGATCCTTAAAGTTATTTCAAAAGATGAAATTGAAAAAATAGCAAGGGATGTTGGTTTTATTCAAAGGCAAGGAAAGCTTCAAGCTTGGCAATTCCTTTATCTATGTGCCTTTTCAGGCTTAGATATATCTAAAAATACACTTGTTTCCATGAGTGCTAATCTAAATTCAGAAATTGATATTGAAGTCACAACACAAGCTATACATGATCGTTTGAATGATAAAGCTGTGGCTTTTTTACAAGAAATCTTTACAAGATTATTAAACGATATAGCTTTATCGGATTCTAAGATTTCAACCTTGTGGGATAAACACTTTGATAGGATTAGAATAGTTGATTCTACAG
>NZ_JBBMMD010000049.1:0-520 GCF_037844525.1 Tepidibacter sp. Z1-5
ATATATTATGAGAAAGAATTTTTATCTTAGTTCTAGTAATAAAACCCCAATATGACTTAGTTTTCACCCTATTCATATTTAATTGCTCTGACAATTGGGAAAAGCTAGTTTCTATTCTTCTTCTGACTTTAAATATTAATTGTCTTATGTCTTTGGGGTACTGATCCTTACTATTATCGCGTTTCAAGAAAATCAAATCTATATTTTTTTCTTTTTTTAATTCAGGTGTTAGCATTCTATTTACATAACCTTTATCTCCAATTATATAAGTAGAATTATACTGATCGCTTAAATCAAATATAGCATCTCTATCATCTACATCAGCTGGAGTTATAATAACATCAGTAACAAATCCTTCAGTTGTAGTGAATGCATGTAGCTTAAAACCAAAGTAAGTCTCTTTTTTAGAAGGACAGTATCCATAAGAGGCTACGCCTTTGAAACATTTACTAAAGTGGGCTCTTCCAAATTTGCAAACAGGAATAGGCATACTATCTACAATCCTTATATTACTTGAATA
>NZ_JBBMMD010000050.1:0-669 GCF_037844525.1 Tepidibacter sp. Z1-5
GGTTCTTTCCACTGTTAGTTGATTTCGATTTATAAATAGGATATAATTTAATAATTAAATCCTAAAGAAAAGAGATTATTAAAATGAATGCCTTAATAAAATTATTAGATAAGAAATTAGAATATATTAAACATGAAATAACTGATGATACTATTAAAATTTGGGTAGAATCTAATAAACTTGAAGTAGTTTGTACTTACTGTAATACTCCAACTTCAAAAGTTCATTCTAGATATGAGCGAAGTTTTCAAGATTTACCCCTGCAAGGAAAAAAAGTTGTAATAATTATTAATAACAGAAAAATGTTTTGTAATAATCCAAATTGTAATCATAAAACATTTGCAGAAACCTATGATTTTTTATCTTCTAAAGGCAAAAAATCAAAACGTTTAGAAGAGGAAATAATCAATATATCTATGAATGTAAGTTCAATAACAGCATCAAATATATTAAGCAGACATGTTGCAAAAGTAGGTAAAAGTACTATATGCAATCTCTTAAAAAAAAGAAATGAAAATAATAAATAAAAATGCAATAACAAAAGTTTGCATAGATGACTTTGCTCTCAAAAAAAGACATACATATGGAAGTATTATGATAGATATTGATTCTCATAGAATTATAGATATGATAAATTCAAGAGAACTAGAAGATGTAAAGAAATGGTTA
>NZ_JBBMMD010000051.1:0-680 GCF_037844525.1 Tepidibacter sp. Z1-5
ATACTTCTGCCTCCTTAGAACTTTAAGTAGCATTAGTATATTATTTTTTAACGAATGAGGGCAATTAATTTGCTCTAAAATCCTTAGCTTGATGGCTATGGGGTATAGCCACATAGCCATCAATCTAAGATGTATAATTTAAATAAGTTTGGTGGCTATTTTTTTTATTTAACAATTAAAGTGTTTAAATAGACTATAGCCCATATAAACAATAAAAACATGTATAAATTGTGTTTATTTAGAATTGCTTTATGAAGTATAGATTCTAAATAAACATAATCTAGATATGAACAAATAGAAATCGGTAAGTGTATTATCCATACTAAAAGATCAATCTGATTTGAAATTAGGTTGATTTTTTATAATGAGTAGGAAATTATATTCCTATTTAAATTGTAGATAAGTATAATTTTTGTTACGAATTTCAAAAAAGTCTACAATTAAAATTTTTAAAGCAAAGACTTTTTATTTCTAAGAAAATTTATACCTATAGTATACAATTTAAAATACTTATTGTAATATAAAGTGTTTTGATGTAAAAATATATACTTATGGTATATAATATTAATAAACTTATCTATTGTGCTAGTTGAAATCAATTTACTTAATATGGTAAATTGATTTCAACAAAAAATCATCCTCTCAAATTTAAAATTATGGATATTTTATCCAAATGTTAA
>NZ_JBBMMD010000052.1:0-725 GCF_037844525.1 Tepidibacter sp. Z1-5
ATTCAAAAACCTTGCAGATAGAAAAGATGTACAAAAGGATGAAGAATATAAGAAAATATATGCAGATTTTAATGTAGAGGCAAGTTATTTAAGCCTAGAATATCCAGCCAAGAATACATTGATTCTTTATATTCCTAAGTCACAGAAGGATTATGCCTATTTGAAATTATCACAAAAAATTAGTAATATAGTTTTTGAGAAATTAAATCCTACTAAAGAAATAAGTTTTAAGGGAGAGAGTTCAACTTGGGAAGCAGAATATAAAAGCAAATATTACGAGTATTGTATGATGGATGAAAATGAAATTCCACATATGGATAGTTATAATAAGAGCGTAGGCAGAGTACTGTATAAAGGTAAGGACATCAAAAATATACATAATATGAAATATGAGTATAAAAATATACATAGAAAGGGAAGTGGAACAGGGGTAGAATTAAATGAGAATGGTACTGCATACTTTGGACGTACTGAAAGCAATGGTAGTAGTTTACCAGAACCTAGTATTGTAACACTAACGATTGAATGGAATGACAAAAAAGAAACTATTGAACTAAAGAAAGAAAATTAACTTCACTACAATAAAATACTCACCCTTATGTACGGCGACCATTAGAGGGTTTGTTTTTACATACGCTCAAAAACACCAATCATAGGCAAACTATATAAACACAAACTACATAAACACAAACTACATAAACACAAATAACCAAAGCAGTAGCCAA
>NZ_JBBMMD010000053.1:0-773 GCF_037844525.1 Tepidibacter sp. Z1-5
ACGAGAAGATAAAATGGCAGGAGGTGAAAGTGTGAATTTAACTATAAGCTTAAAACAACACGTTGGAGCACCATGCAAACCTATTGTTAATGTAGGTGATGAAGTTAAGAAGGGACAGTTAATAGCTGAACCTAATGGACTAGGTGCTAATATACATTCAAGTGTATATGGAAAAATAACAGAAATAACGGATAATAACATAATCATAAAAGCTGATGAAAATCAATTAGATGAATATGTCAAGATAAAAGAAACAGAAAGTCATTTAGACGCAGTTAAAGAGGCTGGAATAGTTGGTGCTGGAGGAGCAGGATTTCCTACACACATTAAATTAAATGTAGATTTAAAAGGTGGATATGTTATAGCAAATGCCGCTGAGTGTGAACCAGTGCTTTCTCATAATGTTGCAGTAATGGAGGAAAATCCAGAAATTATTGTAAAAGGTCTTAAATATGTAGTTGAAATGACTAACGCTTCTAAAGGATATATAGCTATAAAGCCAAAACATAAAAAAGCTATTATAGCTCTTGGTAAAGCTTGTAAAGATGAAGAAAAAATCGAAATAAAGTATTTACCAGATATGTACCCAGCAGGTGATGAGAGGGTTATAATAAGAGAACTACTTAATGTGGAATTAAAACCTGGACAATTACCACTAGAAGCAGGTGCTGTTGTTTGCAACACTGAAACACTGAAAAATATCGTATTAGCTATAGAGGATAGAAAACCTGTTATAACTAAGGATATTACAGTTGGTGGAAGAGTTAAAAATG
>NZ_JBBMMD010000054.1:0-778 GCF_037844525.1 Tepidibacter sp. Z1-5
ATTTCAAGTTCCAGAAATATATAAAGAAGAATATAAAGGCTCTGGTGGAAGTTCTCAACCTGCTGGAGTTAAAATACAACTTGAATATGATCTAAAATCTGGGAAGTTCATACATGTTGATGTAGGTCCTGGAAAAGGAAATGATAATACCTTTGGAAGTAAGATAAATGAGACTTTCAAGGAAAGAGACCTTTCTTTAAGGGACTTAGGTTATTTTAGTCTGAAGGACTTTAAAGATTTAGATGCTAAAGGAGCTTCGTATGTTTCAAGATTAAAACCAAATGTGGCTGTGTACGTTGAAAATGAAGATGTAGAGTATCATAAGAATGGGCAGATAAAGAAATCTACTCTTTACAAAAGAATTGATTTATCAGAAATAGCAAAAGATATACCTGCTGGTGGAGTATTAGAATTAAAAGAAGTATACATAGGAAGAATTGAGAAGAGAAAAGAACGATTAGTTATATACAAGCTAACTGATAAACAATTAAAGGAACGTAAGTTAAAAGTTGAAAAAACAGCTAAAAAGAAAGGTATCAAGAAAAGTGAAAATACAATGAAACTATTGGGAATAACTATGTTCATCACAAATATTGATAGCTCAATAGTACCTAATGATCAAATATATGAGATATATTCTTTGAGGTGGCAAATAGAAATTTTATTTAAAACATGGAAATCAATATTTACAATTTCAAATGTAAAACCTGTAAAAATAGAACGATTTAAATGTCAGCTTTATGGGAAGCTTATTTTATTAATATTAAGTTCATCAGTA
>NZ_JBBMMD010000055.1:0-1021 GCF_037844525.1 Tepidibacter sp. Z1-5
AAGCATTGAACTTAAGCCCCAGTAAACGGCGGCCGTAACTATAACGGTCCTAAGGTAGCGAAATTCCTTGTCGGGTAAGTTCCGACCCGCACGAAAGGCGTAACGATTTGGGCACTGTCTCAACAAAAGACTCGGTGAAATTGTAATTCCGGTGAAGATGCCGGATACCTGCGACAGGACGGAAAGACCCCATGGAGCTTTACTGTAGCCTGGCATTGGATTTCGATATTACATGTACAGGATAGGTGGGAGACTGAGATACGAGAACGCCAGTTTTCGTGGAGTCACCCTTGGGATACCACCCTTGTAATATTGAGATTCTAACCATAGACCATGAATCTGGTCTTGGGACACTGTCAGGTGGACAGTTTGACTGGGGCGGTCGCCTCCCAAAATGTAACGGAGGCGCCCAAAGGTTCCCTCAGCACGGTCGGAAATCGTGCGAAGAGTGCAAAGGCAAAAGGGAGCTTGATTGCAAGACATACAGGTCGAGCAAGGACGAAAGTCGGGCTTAGTGATCCGGTGGTTCCGCGTGGAAGGGCCATCGCTCAACGGATAAAAGCTACCCTGGGGATAACAGGCTTATCTCCCCCAAGAGTCCACATCGACGGGGAGGTTTGGCACCTCGATGTCGGCTCATCACATCCTGGGGCTGTAGTAGGTCCCAAGGGTTGGGCTGTTCGCCCATTAAAGTGGTACGCGAGCTGGGTTCAGAACGTCGTGAGACAGTTCGGTCCCTATCCGTCGCAGGCGTAGGAAATTTGAGAGGAGCTGTCCTTAGTACGAGAGGACCGGGATGGACATACCTCTGGTGCACCAGTTGTCACGCCAGTGGCATAGCTGGGTAGCTATGTATGGAATGGATAAGCGCTGAAAGCATCTAAGCGCGAAGCCAACCTCAAGATAAGATTTCCCATCTTTATGAGTAAGATCCCAGGAAGACTACCTGGTTGATAGGTTCAGGGTGTAAGCTCAGTAATGAGTTCAGCTGATGAATACTAATAGATCGAGGACTTAACCT
>NZ_JBBMMD010000056.1:0-1021 GCF_037844525.1 Tepidibacter sp. Z1-5
ACATTTGGATAAAATATCCATAATTTTAAATTTGAGAGGATGATTTTTTGTTGAAATCAATTTACCATATTAAGTAAATTGATTTCAACTAGCACAATAGATTAAGTTACTGTTTTTATCATATATAAAATTCCATGAAGGAGTGTTATCAGAATAAGTAATACCATCTACTCTATTAGCAGAATCATATTCATAATATATTTGCTTACCATTAGGATATTTAATATTGCTTAAATTTACATTTTTATCATATTCATAATATATATTTTTTCCTTTAGCATCAGTTATTACTTGAGGTAAAGCTAATTCATTATAAGCGATAACAAAACTAGTATTTATATTTCCTGTGCTAATACTATCATTCTCTATTTTATGTAAATTATGATTAGCATCATAATAGTACTTACTTCTTAATCCTGTAGGACTATCTATTTTCTTTATTCTATCAAGATCATCATATTCAAATGTATATATATTATTTTTAGGATCTGTTGCTTGCAGTGTATTTCCCCTTTTATCGGGTATTAAATTTATTGTGCTATCTAATTGGTTCGTAATGTCTTCCACATAGTTATATGCTGTCCCATAATCATACTCTACTTTTACATCCTCTTCAAACATTCTTACTGCATCAAAATACATATCTCCATTTGTTGATGCTACTGCACCTATTGATACTCTAAGTTTTGCAGCATTTGGATACATTAATTTTGCTTCATCTAATGTTATTGATACTATAACTCTTTTCCAATCAGTTGTTTCAGTTACTTTTTCAGATAGTTTTTGCCCAAGATATGTGTCTACTGAATCATATATGTCAAATTTTAAAACTGCTCCATCTCCTGTTACATTTACTGTTTTTATAACTGCACTTGCTGTATATGTTGCATTATCTTTCATAGGTTCTAAAATATTATTAGCTACCTAAATTTCGTACAAATGTAATTATTTATTCACTATAAAATACCAATTGATCAAATCTCTAATTTGGAAAAATTATAGCTCTTAATCCCAAAACAAA
>NZ_JBBMMD010000057.1:0-1085 GCF_037844525.1 Tepidibacter sp. Z1-5
AGGAGTTGAAGTTTGTCAAGCAACTACAAAAGCAAATAGTGCGATAATTCATGGTGGATATGATGCTGTTGATGGAACTTTAAAGGCAAAGCTAAATGTTAAAGGAAATGAAATGTATGAGGATTTATGTAAAGAACTGGATGTTCATTTCAAGAGAATAGGATCTTTAGTTGTTGCATTTTCTGAAGAAGAAATGGAAACTATAAAAGATCTTTATGAAAGAGGAATTGACAATAAGGTTAAAGGTCTTGAAATATTAAATAAAGAGCAGGTTAAAGAAGTAGAGCCTAATATAAGTGATGAGGTAGTAGGAGCTCTTAGCTGTAAAAGTGCGGGAATTGTTTGCCCATTTAATTTAACTGTTGCTTTAATGGAAAACGCTATTACTAATGGGGTTAAGTTAAATACAGAGTGTGAGGTTACTAATATAACCAAAGATGAATACTTTAATATAGAGACAAAAAAAGGGAATATACAAGCCAAATATGTTATAAATGCAGCTGGATTATATGCTGATAAGATAAACAACATGATAGGCGGAGATGAATATTACATTATAAGTAGAAAGGGAGAATACAGGGTTTTAGATAAATCTGAAGGTGATATTGTAAATCATGTACTATTCCAATGTCCAACTAAAAAAGGTAAGGGAGTACTGGTTACACCTACTGTTCATGGCAATGTACTTTTAGGACCTACTGCTGAAGAAGTTGATAATCAAGAAGATGTATCAATAACAAAGTCTGGTTTAAGTTTTTTAACTAAAAATGCTAAAAAAAGCATACCAAGCCTTGATTTATCAAAGACTATAACATCTTTTTCAGGGGTTAGAGCAACTCCTAATACTAAGGATTTTATGATATTCGCATCAAGTAAGGCGCAAGGATTTATAAATGTTGGAGGAATAGAATCTCCTGGACTTAGTGCAGCACCAGCTATAGCTGAGTATGTAATAGATATATTAAAAGAAGAGGGATTAAATTTTGAAGAAAAACAAAATTTCAATCCATATAGAAAAAAAGATAAGCCGTTTTCTCACATGAATAATGAAGAAAGAAAAGAAGCTATCAAAAAGGATATAAGAC
>NZ_JBBMMD010000058.1:0-1134 GCF_037844525.1 Tepidibacter sp. Z1-5
AAAAGTTTGTCAGTACTCAGTAACTGACTTTATGTGTTGTTTCCGAAAATCACTGTTTGTGATTTATTTATAACCTACTGTTTAATTTTCAAAGTTCATTTATTTACTTCGTGTGTTTCGTGTTTGCCTCGTTGTTGAGGACAAGTAATAATATATCACCATTCGACACATCCGTCAACACTTTTTTTAAAGTTTTTAATTATTTTATTTATTTTTTAATTAATCACCTTTCAAGTAACTCTAAACATAGTATATCTTAGAAAAACATTTTTATTCATTAAATTTAATTTTTTTATTATTAAGGAGGATTTTTATGTTTGATACTGATTTCAACAGAAAAAAAATAGATAAATTTGGTTATGTATATCATAAAAACGGATTTAATTATCTTGCCTTTATAAAAAAAGACGATAGGAACTATTACTATCTATGTAGATGGGATCCTTGTTCTAGACAATGGTCTTATAAAGAAGTTAAAAAAAATAATGTAAAGCACATAGAATATTTCAAACCTAATCCATGTTAGAAAGGATGCTATGGTCAGCCTTTCAGTTTGAATACAAAACTTATGTATTTAGCTATGCTATACATAAGTTTTTCTTATTTATATATATCGCATTAAATACTTCACATTCTATAAGCAACTCTCTCATCACGAAATAACTCTATGCTTGAAATCAATAAAATGTAATATATTAATTACAACTTACTATAGTAATCATTTTACTTCTATTATGATACTTTTAAGAATGCTTTTATTTGAATTTTTAAATAATCAACTTTATATATCTATATTGTCGCCTATGTTTATAGCTCCTTGTGGGATTCTCATAGGTATTCTTTCTATAGTTATATTTCCTAGCAAATTAGGAATATTCGGTATTATAGGTAATGTCTTAATGTTTTTATTCCCATTTATAGTTTGGCCTTTAACTGTTATTATTTTTGGTCCTTAATTTTTTGAAAAAAATCATAAAATATTGTATCAGCTAAATTAAAATGAGGATAGTTTAAATGTTAGCTACCTAAATTTCGTACAAACGAAATCTGGGTTATTTTTTTAGGGTCTGTAGGTTATTAAAAATTAAAACTTCATCCCCTATTTTTACCATAGAATAAAAGACAAAAAAATAA
>NZ_JBBMMD010000059.1:0-1215 GCF_037844525.1 Tepidibacter sp. Z1-5
AAGGAGGAATAAAAAATGGCAAAAGCTAAATTTGAAAGAACTAAACCGCATGTTAACATCGGAACAATAGGACACGTTGACCACGGTAAAACAACATTAACAGCAGCTATAACAAAAACATTATTCTCAAGATACCAATTAGGAGAAGCAGTAGATTTTGCAAATATAGATAAAGCTCCAGAAGAAAGAGAAAGAGGAATCACAATTTCAACAGCACACGTTGAATATGAAACTCCAAACAGACACTACGCACACGTTGACTGTCCAGGACATGCTGACTACGTTAAGAACATGATCACAGGAGCAGCTCAAATGGACGGAGCTATATTAGTTTGTTCTGCAGCAGATGGTCCAATGCCTCAAACAAGAGAGCATATATTACTTTCAAGACAAGTTGGAGTACCTTACATAGTAGTATTCCTAAACAAGTGTGACATGGTAGACGATGAAGAGTTATTAGAGCTTGTTGAAATGGAAGTAAGAGACTTATTAAATGAGTACGAATTCCCAGGAGATGACACTCCAATAGTACAAGGATCAGCGCTTAAAGCATTAGAAGATCCATCAAGTGAGTGGGGAGACAAAATAGTAGAATTATTCGAAGAAATCGATGCATACATCCCAGAGCCAGAAAGAGATGTAGATAAGACTTTCTTAATGCCTGTAGAGGACGTATTCTCAATCACAGGAAGAGGAACAGTTGCAACTGGTAGAGTAGAAAGAGGAGTATTAAAGGTTCAAGACGAAGTTGAAATAGTAGGACTTGCAGAAGAATCTAAAAAGATTGTTTGTACAGGAGTAGAAATGTTTAGAAAGCTTCTTGATCAAGCACAAGCAGGAGATAACATCGGAGCACTATTAAGAGGTGTTCAAAGAGATGAAATACAAAGAGGACAAGTATTAGCTAAGCCAGGATCAATAAATCCTCACACTAAAGTAATGGCAGAGGTATACGTATTAAAGAAAGAAGAGGGAGGAAGACATACTCCATTCTTCGATGGATACAGACCACAATTCTACTTTAGAACAACAGATGTTACAGGATCAATAAAGTTACCAGAAGGAACAGAAATGGTAATGCCTGGAGATAACATCACTATGGAAGTTGAACTAATCGCTCCAATAGCAATGGAAGAGGGATTAAGATTCGCTATCCGTGAGGGTGGAAGAACAGTAGGAGCAGGAGTAGTTGCTTCTATAATTGAATAATTAAAA
>NZ_JBBMMD010000060.1:0-1534 GCF_037844525.1 Tepidibacter sp. Z1-5
AGTATGAGTTATACCTTGTCCTATTTCACCAAGTACCTTTGTAGATATTGGTATGATGTCCATAATAGTATTTACATAAATATCATGTTGTCCAGGCTTTATTATATTAATATTTATATCTTCTATTAGTTCTTCGTTTTCCACTAAACTTTTTGATATTTCTTTGTCAACCATAAGCAAACGTTTGCCTATCGAGTTTTTATTTCCAAATTCAACTTTATCTATATGAAAAGCTTTTATTACTAACCTTCTTAGAATTTTATCTTTATTCATATACATCACCTTTTCAAAGGTATTTTTTGTTTATAAAACTTCCCTCTTTAAACAAGAGGGAAGTTTTTTTATTATACTTTAGCTGAGTACTCATATGGTAAAGGTATTATTTTACCTGCACTTGGTATTTCTACAAGTTTAGTTAAAGTATCCTTTAATATACTAGTTTGCATCTCAACGTTATTTGGCTCACCTGCATTTGCTCCCATTGGAACCAATGGAGCAACTGCTCTTGGAGTACCATTTTGTCTTACTACTGGAGGAAGGGCTGCTATTATTATAGTAGGTATTCCTATTTCCTCAATCGCTCTCTGCACGATCACGGCAGAGCGGTGGCAAGTACCTCAGCCAGCTGTTAAAAGAACTGCGTCTACGCCTTCTTCTTTTAATTGTCTAGCTATTTCTGGACCAGTTTCTTCAGTGAATTTTTGTTGATCTCCACCGCCGCCCATGAATCCAAAGTGTTTTGGAGCTACGCCTTTGATGAATCCAGCTTCTGCAAGCTCTCTTAATCTATCTATAGGGAACATACAGTTGATATCCTTATTAACATCTGCATTATCGTATCCACCATGTGATACCATCATATCGCTAGTTAAAGCATCTCCTGGTATTTCTCTGAATCCAAAATCTCCTGCTAAGTTAAATCTAGCATCTGATTTTAAGTGTACACCAGCAGCTGTAGCTAAAGCTATTGTCATATCTTTTAATTCTTTAGTTACAGGTGCCCATACTGGTGGAGGTGTTATTGGTACAAATATTTCTGATTGAAGTCCTTTTATTACTGTAAGACTCATATTTATTACCTCTCTTTCCTGTTATTTATTTTTTTCTTGCTCTCGTCTTTGGTTTTCTGCTATTACGTTGGCATATTTTTCATTAACCTCAGGTCCTAATACTTCAGGATAGCTTAATAAAAATCCAACTTCCATGCCAAGTTTTAATTCATAATCGGTGATTAGCATTCTCTTTGGCATTTTAAATTGACCAAGTCTTCCTTTTAAATCAATAGTAACGCCACCATCTGTTATCTTAACTATTACACCTTCATACATTCTCTCTGTAGAGGAATATTTTAATCTATCCATTTATATCACCTATTTACTGGATTTTATTTTTCGTAGATTTCTCTTCTTTTCTTACTTAATTCTAATACTTGCTCATTCTCAAGAAGTTCTACTTTTAATCCAGTTTCTTTCTCTATAAGTTCAACATTGTTTAACTTAACATTGCTGTTCCATTTTCTTTCTGCAGCTTTAAT
>NZ_JBBMMD010000061.1:0-1696 GCF_037844525.1 Tepidibacter sp. Z1-5
TAATCATAATTACCTCCTTGGTCTTAGAGATAATTATATCTTATTGCTCTGAATTATACATTCTTAAAAGATCAAGTTCTTACATACCTATTGTATCGTTTATAAAATTCAATCAATTCTCGAAGTTTAGGTGCTTTATTTCTACCACGTTTATCTGGTATATTACATATAGACCTAAAATAATTCATAGTACAGAATTTATTTACATCCTTAAATTCAATATTACATTTTAAAAATGCCTTTCTAAGATAAGCAAAATCAAAAGAATAATTATGTGCAATAAGTAGGTCTGTTTCTTCAAAATCATGTTTTATTATTTTTACATAGTCTTTAAATGTTTTTCCTCTTGATAATTTTTTAAGTTTTTCTACACTTAATCCATGAATTTCTTGAGCTTTTGGATAAATATAATCTGCTTTAAAATAATAGTTTTTAGGTATTATTTTTTTATCGTTTACAATAATATACGATAGTTGAATTATATCTTTATTAAATCCTGCTATTTCTGTGTCATATATTATAATTTTCATTTTTAACACTTCCTTTATTTTGATTATTAAGAAAAGAAAATATTTTTCTTTTTCTTTCTTTTATTATTACTTGGTCTTATTTTTACGAATAATCTACAATATATTCATTAATTTCATTTGTATTTTTTGCCAATCCATAGATAATCAAAATAATTGTGTTATATAAGAATCTAACAGCAAAGGATAAAATATTATTTTAAATTACAGAATTTTAGTTTTAAAAATTTAATTTCAGTTTCAGAAAAATAAAAAAGACTAATTAGCATGAGAATTCGGAAGATTCTTATTGATTTTATAGGAGAAGTGAATACTAATATAACCCTATTATTAAGTATAAGGTTATTGAAATTAGTAAAAAGAGTATGTATAAAAATATAACAATAATAAAAAATTATATTTTTTATATATACTCTTTTTTAATGAATTGTACAAATATTTAAAATAGGTTTTTATAATTTCCACACTCGAACTATATTTATAGATAATATACTATTTATTATTATGGAATACAAACTTTGAATATAGCTTTAAATATTTTACAATATATTCCACAAATGTAGTGGTGTTGTTTATCCTCCTTTGTTTTAGTATAGTACTCCCTAATCTTTAGTGAAAGAGGTTATAGGATATATAACCTCTTTGTTAATTTTATTTTAATGGATTTTTGAAAACACTTAATGTTTTACCACTCGGACTGTAAGTAGCTAAATAGTCGTAACCTTTTATTTCTTGTTCTGAAAGCGTTACATAAGCCTGTTCTTTTACATTTATATTCATTTTCTTGAAAACTCTAGTAACTGAATCTCCTTTTATACCTACTAAGCATTTTGTATTACTAGCAGTTACACATAGTACATCTTTTATACTGTAATCCTCTTTTAAATTGAATTGATTTCCGTCTACCATTTCAATTTTTTCAGGTTTAATTACGTAAGCGTTTGTAACCATCGTAACATCTAAAACGCCTGAATTAACATTCTTAGTATCTCCTATATTCATGTCAGATAAACCTCTAGTTTCTTCGTGCTTTGGAGGGTCTACGATTGGTTCTCCTATTTCACCCATCCATCCATTATTTTTAGCTATTCTGCTCATCATAACGATTGCTTGTTCTCTTGTAGTGTTTTGTTTAGGAGCTACTAAGTTGTTTCCTACTCCGTTAATTA
>NZ_JBBMMD010000062.1:0-1900 GCF_037844525.1 Tepidibacter sp. Z1-5
AGTTTATTCCGTCTTTTGCCCAAGAACTTACTTTATTCATATCACTAAAAGTTGCACTCTTTTTAGGAGTTGTATCTTTTCCTAATTCTTGAAGTTCTCTTTTTATCATAGTTGCTATAGCTTCTCTAGTTATCTTATCTCTTGGGTTGAAAGTTACAGGAGATGTTCCATTAACGATTCCCTCATTATACGCTACTGCCACGTAAGGGTTGTCTGTGTCAAGAAAAGGCTCTTTTGAATCTTTCTCTATTAACTCTTCCACGCTTACTTGTTTTGCCTTAGCATATAATAAAACTGCAAGTTCTGCAAATTCCTCTCTAGTTATCATATCTTGGAATTGACTTTCGTCTACCAAGTTAGCATTTACTAGTTTATTGTTTTTCATATCCTCAACATCTTGTTTCGCCCAATCCGATGGCATCGCCCATGCATTTATTGAAAAACAAAATAGCATACTTATTAAGAAAATCATTGTAATTAATTTTTTCATAATACACCTCCATATATAAGATTCATTTAGCATTATATTATTATTATAGATAAAATGTATATTATTTACAATATCCATATGTCACTTTTAAATATTGAAGAATATGAATTTAATGTTTTTACATTATAAAAAAATACATATAGACAATACTATAAAAAGAATAAAAATTATAATTTAAATTTATTCTTAAAATTTATATAATAAGGTGATATGCAATGTATTTAGTAGAATTTATTTTAAGAAATGATACAAAAAACTATGGAAAAACCAATTTAAATCACTACAATATTATAATAGAAGAGGGAATAAAGATTTTTAATAACCATGTTTCTAGAAGTTATGATAAATCAACTCTACAATTAGTAGACATACACGAGAAAAGCTTTATAATTAGTGTTGATTCTAATTCTATACTCAATCCTAACACTAGATCATTTTCCACTAGAATAGGTTCTCTTTCTAGATATTTAAGAGCTTTAGGAATGGAAGAATTATTAAGCCCACATAACAAACTATTTAATTTAAATATTATAGAAAAAAATAAAAAAGAAAAACCAAACAAAAAAAATATCTACATAGATTACTCAAGTCAATCAATAATGATACCTAAAGAGCTTACCGAAAATTTATCTATTCATTTTTATTAAGAATACATATTAATTATTTTAAACGAATTATTTTTGTATAAAAATAATACATATTTTAATCTTATTTAATATGTAAAAACTAACTTTGTACATGATTTTTCACGCTTACAATATATTCCATATATGTAGTGGTGTTATTCTATTTTCTCCTTTGTTCGTCTATTTATAGTACGGGGATAAGTACATCTACCCCGTACATATATTTATTATTTAGTTTTCAACTACTTCTTTTCAATTACTTCGAAACACAAATCATTTTCTCCTCTTATTTCTATGATGTAACCATTTCCCATGTTATGAGTATAATTCATTGGTGAATCAGTGTTAGGGTCTGACTCAGGTGAACTCCATCCATGTAAATCTTTTTTAGTGGGATGTTCTAAGTACATGTCTTTGAATTGTTTTAACACATAATCTTTTCCTGACTTATTTATCATACTTGGCTTACTGTCAAGTAATCCGATTAATAATTCTTTTTGTTTATCAACGTCTGACATATCGCATGCAACACGTACATGTAAATAGTAAGCCTTGCCTGGTCCTGCTACCTCTGCATAAACATTTCTATAATCCTTTGGTATAGCGAATCCGTCTTGGTAATTATATTCATCAGAAGATGCAGGTATCTTTTCGGGTTTAGTTGGTTTTCTAAATTCGTCCATCCATCCATTATTTTTAGCTATTCTGCTCATCATAACGATTGCTTGTTCTCTTGTAGTGTTTTGTTTAGGAGCTACTAAGTTGTTTCCTACTCCGTTAATTA
>NZ_JBBMMD010000063.1:0-1901 GCF_037844525.1 Tepidibacter sp. Z1-5
ATAAAAGTTTGTCAGTACTCAGTAACTGACTTTATGTTTGTTTATTCCGAAAATCACTGTTTGTGATTTATTTATAACCTACTGTTTAATTTTCAAAGTTCATTTGTTTTGTTCATGTATTTCGTGTTTGCCTCGTTGTTGAGGACAAGTAATAATATATCACCTTTTGATATATTCGTCAACACCTTTTTTAAAGTTTTTTATAATTTTAAATGTTATTAATAAATTCAAGATAGAAAATAAGGGGTATAGCTACTAATTGTGGCTATACCCCCTCATAATATTAATTATATTTTACTAATCAGTTTTTTTCGTTTTTAATGTTGAATAAATAGCGGTAGTTAAAATAATAATCCCACCTAAAATTTCTCGTAAAGATGGTATTTCTCTCAATAATATTACAGTAGCAATTATACCATACACAGGCTCAAGACTTGCAATAATACTGGCTGTCTGAGCTTTTACATTTTTTAATCCATTAATAAATAAAGTATGCGATACACCAGTGAAAATAACACCTAATATAATAAGAAGTATTAAGTTTTTAGATTCAAATACAGGTTTCAACATAAAAATAAATGGTATTAATATAATCGTAGCAACAAAGCACTGATAAAATGATATTACCAGGCTTTTATACTTACTTACATACTTTTTATTTAAAACAGAAAGTATAGCAAATGAAAATCCAGATAATATCCCCCACAAAACACCTTGAGTCATACTGTTTTCAAATTCAAAATTTGGTATTACAAGAGCAACACCACAAAATGTAATAGCTGCTATAAAAATATCTTTGACACAAATTTTCTCTTTTAAGAAAATAGGTTCTATAAAAGTAACAAAAACAGGGAATGTAGAAAACATTAATAATCCTATTGCCACAGTTGATAGTTGTATAGCTAAAAAAAATGAAACCCAATGAAATGCTAAAATCGAACCTAGCATAATAAAATAAAAATACTCTTTTCTTTCATCTAGTTTAATACTTTGTTTTTGAAAAAATAGCACCGTAATTAAAAATACTGAAGCAAATAGAACTCTTCCGAAAACAATTACTATTGATGGAAGAGAAATAAGTTTTCCAAACAAACCTGCAAGTCCGAAAAATAAAACCGCAATGTGAATTTCTATAAGACTTTTATTTTTTGAATCCATAATTTTAAATATATTTTTAAAATCCATCAGTATTACCCCCTTAATTTAAGACAAAAGCCTGTCTAAGATATATTAAAATTAAAGGGTATTATATTTTTTATAGCATTAGACAGACTTTTACTATTTAATAAACAACAATTAATTTGCCTATTAATAAAAGTTCATTTACAGTCTAAATTTATGGTATTATATGTAGGTTTCTGCTTTTCAAAAAATCTCCCCCTCAAAAAAATCATATTATATTTGATAATAAAAACATTATAATTTTATCACATTTGATTTTTTTTAACAAATAAAGTAAATTACATCCTTGTATAATAGCATATTTCCTACCTTAATGTTATTTTTTTATATCTTAATCTCTTCCAATGATAACGTAATATTTTATATATTGGCTTACTTTATTATATATTCACATACTAAAAAAGATGGTTGTTTAAATGTTAGTGAATCTTTTAAATAGATTTCAATAAAACTTATATTGTATCTTTTGAATATACGTTAAAAAACTTCTTATGTCTGAGCCTAAGCGAGTTTAAGAAGTTTTAGTATATTTAATAAGATACGATGTTTAGTTTTATAAATCTATTTAATGCATTCACGGTATTTAAATAACCATCTTTTTACTTATCCATTTACAATAAAAAAACGCATAAAAAAAGATTACGTGGCTACGTCCTACTCTCCCAGGGGGCTGCCCCCCAAGTACCATCGGCGCTAAAGAGCTTAACTTCTGTGTTCGG
>NZ_JBBMMD010000064.1:0-2691 GCF_037844525.1 Tepidibacter sp. Z1-5
AATCATAATTACCTCCTTGGTCTTAGAGATAATTATATCTTATTGCTCTGAATTATACATTCTTAAAAGATCAAGTTCTTACATATCTATTGTATCGTTTATAATATACAATGAAAAATATTCTAACAAACATTCTGAAGGAAAATTACTTAATTATCAAAAGCTTATCGAAGAATATCCTAAATCAACAGAACATAGCATGGGACTACAGTTATTTGTAGACATAACAGAAGATAATAAACAATTAATTTTAAATGATATATGTGATGTTATTAAGTTTTTTCAAAATAGAAATATAAAAGATTTACATATTGCTATACGATTTTGGAACGAAGAATTTGCAAAAAACAAAATTATTGAAAGTACAGATTTTACATTTCCTGATGATTATGAAAAGTACGTATATGCTGAACTAATTATTACTTCGGAAGAATATGCTCTAATAAAAAATCCTCAAGATTTGATTAAATATATTGTTTATATGGATGAGTAAAAAAAATTAATAAAATTAGTTATTTTAAGCAAATCAGCCTTATTACCTGAATAGGAAAACACAATTCTGATGACTCAAAATTACCTAGATGAAGGGACTATTGATAGTAGACCTTTTAATTAGTAGTTGTATTGAATGCAAATATTAGAATTAAAACGCTTAATCGAAGAAGCTTTAGTTTAAATGGGAAAAAGTTATCTGAATCAAATGAGAAAATAGTCATGGAAACATCTTTAAATTACACACAAATTTTTCTCTATGTGATGGCTGAAGTTGAAATTGCAATAAAGAAGTATTTCTCATAGAGAGTGTTCTGTTTTACTTGCATTAAATTACGAATAATTAATGGTAAATATAAATTTATGAGTGATGTAATCGACAATACAAGTTGTTACATCACTTTTTTTGGATAGGGTAGGATTTAAATAGATACAATTTTCATGTCATGATACTAAAAATTTTCCAATAATAACGTCAGCCCATACCTATGGATGGTCTTTTACATCTATATCGAGTTGATTACATATAGTATTGAAATAATGTTTAAACTCAGGAAATTCTCTTGACGAAAGTGGTATTTTTTAGTCTTTTACTGTAAAATTCATAGCACGTATACGTTTTATTGTAGTGGACATTTTAAATAGAACTGTTATTTTGTCGACTGTTGGATATAGCTTCATCAATAGCCTCTTAATGGCAAAATTGTATAACGATTACATTTACATGGAAAACTAATTAAATAAAAAATTTTACATAAAATAAGTTTATAATTATTAGGAAGTAAATAAAACGAGAGATTAGGTGAATAAATGAAGAAGAATACACTAGTAATTGTGTCGCTTATCTTAATAACAGCAATAATAGGTTATAAAATACAAGAAATTAAATACAACAAGAATACTCCTAGAGTTGAAGTTTTTGAAGTGAAATCAAGCAAAAATAATCCTACTAAATATTCTTATAAGCCATATATGGAATTTTTTGATGAAAACTCGATAGATGTAATAAAAAAATCAATAAGTAATGCTGAAGAAATTAAATATATGAGGCTAGAGGTTACTATTCCAAAATTCTATATAAAAACTGTATTTGAAGATAATACAGAAGAATATTATATGTGGATAGGCGAAGATGATACACAAGAATCACTGTTACAGAACAGGGAAAAACGTTCATATTATGTAATTTCAAAAAGATATGCTCAAGAGTTGAAAAAGTTATTGTTTTATAACATTAAATAATATTTAAGCAGGATTAAGTTAATAAATGAGATATTGATGGAATTTATTATAATAACAACAGCTTATATACTTGTACTTATAAACTCTCTATTATTGCATTAATTCCTTTGTTTACTATTATATTTGATTTTGTAATTGTCTATTTTTTTATAAACTAGCTATTTATAACTTTTTTATTGGATATACAATCAAATAGATATATTATAATACTGAACAACAAAAGAGAGAGTACTGTGTACTCTCTCTTCAAATTCACTAATTAAACTTGGCAGGGCGGCGTATCCTGCATCTCTGATTACTACCTAAGTAGCGTGTTGGGAGCCATTTCCAACTTCAAATCTAATTAATAATAGTTTATGTTTCTATATAACTATTATACATCTAAAAGTAGATTCTTTCAAGTTAACATCATAGTTTTTTTAACCTTCCACTATGGATTCTATTATCAATTTTAGATTGATGTATAGGGTACATAGAAGCTACGTATATATAATTTTCTTTGATATCGAGTTCTGTGGCTACCAATATATTATTATCTATCTCTTTTATAAACTCTATACTTGTACCAATTTTTTTAGGGTGAGTACCTATATATTCAGGTTCATTTAAAACTTTCTTTATTGTATCTATTATATCGTTTAATATAGATTCATTTAATTCATGATTGTGTCTTTTTTTTATATGTTTTATTACACCAGGAGCAGCATAAACTTGACCTATGTAATTACAGTTAGCTAAAGTAGAAATAGTTTCATCTATAAAGCCGACAACTATATATTTAGAGAAATCTGATGTCATTAAATATATGTCCTTTCTAAAATATAATACAATCATTATAATATATAAATTAAGCTATTGTGCTAGTTGAAATCAATTTACTTAATATGGTAAATTGATTTCAACAAAAAATCATCCTCTCAAATTTAAAATTATGGATATTTTATCCAAATGTTAAAG
>NZ_JBBMMD010000065.1:0-3855 GCF_037844525.1 Tepidibacter sp. Z1-5
TACAGCTCATAGACATCACTCTAATATAATCAAAACTATAACTTTTATAACAGATTGTTTTTCTAGGTATGCTTTACCATAATATAGCATATTTTTATACTCATTGTATATTTGTGCAGTAAAAAGCAGTAGCTTTGGTTGGCTACTGATTTAATGATTTGTATTATACCTAGAAACATGTAATTAATGTAGTATGTAATTTAATTAATATAAGTTAATATGCATTTTAAGCATAATGCGAATCAGTTTATCTATAAATTATGCTCATAACCTTAACCTAAAGTTATCCAATATCTTTGTGTAACTCTATTTCCTTGTGGTATTTCATTTTCCAATTCTGCACCATTATTTATAATAGTCTTTGCTGATGCAACATTATCTTTATCGCAAGTAATTAAAACTTTCTTTATATTTAATTTTTTACATTCTATTAAAGCTAATACTAACATTTTAGTTGCATACCCTTGCTGTCTTTCTGATTTTCTAATACTATAACCTATATGTCCACCGAAATTTAACAAATAATCATTTAAGCGATGTCTAATATCAATCATTCCAATTAAACGACCGTCATCACTAGAAATAGCCATATATGTAGTTGCTGGAACTAAACCGTCTCTTACAGTTTCTTCTTTTAAATTATCGCAAAATGCACTATACCATTCTTCAAAAGTTTCAGCATTTCCCAAACCTGCAGTACCATCCATGCTATCTCCACTTTCAATAAATTCTCTTTTATAATCCATAAGTTTCTCTTTATACTCTGGTGTCGGTAAAACTAATTTCAATCTGTTCATCCTCTTCCTCCAATTATATAAATCATTTTTTATTCGTCATATTATAGAATTCCGTACTTTACATCTTTTCATATAACTTTCATTTATTTCTACGTATATATTACTATAATATACCATGTTTTTATACTTCTTGTATATTTGTGCAAGAAAAAACAGTAACTTTGGTTGGCTACTGTTTTGATGATTTGTATTATACCTAGAAACATGTAATTAATGTAGTATGTAATTTAATTAATATAAGTTAGTACTCATTTTAAGAAGATTATGACTCATTAACTCTTACAAGCCATTCATTAACTAATGCATTAAATAATTCTTCCTGTTCTATTTGCAAATTGTGTCCCGCTCTATCCAATACAGCAAAGGTTGCTCGTGGATAATTATCCAAAATACTCCAAGCATCTTTATACCCTACGCTTGAATCTTGGCGTCCTAATAGCATAAGAGTGGGCTTATTAAACTTTTCATTCAACCTATCTACATCGAATGAAAAGGCATATCCATTTTGTTGCAGATTAAGTAAGAAATTATTATCTGCTACTCTTAGGCCTGATAAAATTTCATCTCGATACCTATCCCAAACTTTTTTACTTTGTACCACTTGTACGGAAGAAAAACCTTCAGCATCAGATGGTTCAAGTTGTGATAACAATTCATCATCTCTCTTTAAAATAATATGTGCTGGAATATTACGTTTCTTAAAATCCATTATAATAGCAGGACATAATAGTAATAGCCCATCTACTCTATCTCCCATTTTATGTACTATTCCTCTTGCTAAATATCCACCGTAAGATTCACCTGCAAGTAAAAAGTTCTCATTTGGAATAATTTTTTCAATAAATTTAATTAAAATTTCTAGCATTACATCTGAATTTATAATCCAATCCTCACCTTTAGTTTTTCCCATTCCTGGTAAATCAATATATATTCTTTTATATTCATCTCTATTATTAAATACAGGTTCCATACATCCTGACATTAATCTATGGTCTACATGATAACCGTGTATCATAATAATTGGTTTTCCATTACCTATTATTTCATAGTTTATAGACATATTTTTTATATTACATTCCATTCTTTTTCCTCCTTTTATGTGGTACATATTTGCCTACAATTATGTACTTTCTATTTTTTTATACGGTTTACATCTAATTGTATTCAACTGTTCATTTGATTTTTTATTCTCTTATTTAATACTCAAATCAAGCTGAATTTTTAAACACCACGACTGATTTTCATGTATATAAATCTCATTTGTTTCTAAATGTATTTTACCATAATATATCACATTTTTATACTTATTGCATATTTGTGCAATATAAAACAGTAGCTTTGGTTGGCTACTGTTTTGAATATAATTCTTATCTAAGCATAACTAGCCTGGAAAATCTATTGCATATTCCTTATATTGTTTTAAAAAATCAATATACCTAAATTTAACTTCTTCAACATCACCATATGTTCCATTATAAGCTAAATGAAATTCATCATCTAAGTACATCATCCATAAATAGCATTCTTTTTTATTCTCTATTTGAAGAGATAGATATAGATGGTATAACTCAGTTGAAATAACCTGTATCTTATTTGGATTTTTTATAATTTCTTTATAGAATAATCCTAGTAATATTTTAAGTGTTACCTCTTCATCAATATCTCCTGTAACCTCTTTAAGTTTAGAAATAATGTCTTCTACATTTTTACTTCCTAAAAGCGAAAGTTCTATTATTGAAATATCTGGTTTTTCTGATATCATTATCTCATTATCAGCCCAATTTATTACATCTTTCTTAGTTATAAAACCACATGATAGTGCTAATCTATATAATTCGGCTTTTAGCTTTAGATTTTCCATATTTCTAAACCGTCCTTATCTTAAAATTAATTTTCTCTATTTACATTAATATTTGTAATGTAGAAACTAAGATATTTATCTCCTTTAAAAGTTAACTCACCTATATTACCTTCTAAAATAACTGCATACTGTTCAGGTAAAACTTCAAATTCTTTTTCTTCTCCATTTTCTAACTTAAATTTCATATAATGATGTATATACACATTAGATATCCCTCTAGAACTTACTGTTGATCTAGGAATCATTTCTTTTAAAATTAAAGTAGCATTTATAGTTTGAATAGGTTGTTTTTTATGCTTCCTAGCCTTTCTTATTTCCAGAAATATTATAACTTATAAACGATACAATAGCTCTAAACTTGACATTTATATAACTCCTATAAAAAGAATCACTGGCCACATAAACGTTATCAACATCAAATTCATTTCCCATGATGACATAAAAATCCCCCTAAACATATAATTTAGTAACTAATTTCTCCTCTTTCAAATGGATCATAAGATCCTTTAAAATTTCCACCTCCAGGTATTTGTTTTTTTAAAATAAAAAACTTTCTTTCATAAAAACTAACAAATGTATGTAATAAAGTATTTTCTACAGTTATAACTATTGTCTTTTCATTTTTATGGACAATGTGATCTGTTGTACAGAACAAAAAACGTATAAACATGGCAACTACAGAAATTACTATAGATACAATTATTGTGATTATCAAAATCATTTCTTTATGCTTATGATTTTTTTCTAATGATGCCCTATATATAGAAGTAATTAAAATAGAAATTGTATTTATTAAGGGTATATTATGCACCCAATCCATGAACTCTAAGTCATAAGATTTAATCACTTTGCTTGAAATTAAATATAGAAACAATAAAACTATATTTATTAGAGTAAACACCCAAAGTCTTTTATTTTTATCTTTTAGCATATATCTCAAATCCATCCCCCTATTCTAACTTTAAATAAATACAATAAAATTCATGACTCAGATTAATTAATATATAGTGTATTTATTGTCTAGATATATATTACCATAATGTGGAATAGTTATATATTGTATATTTGTATAAGAAAAAACAGTAGCTTTGGTTGGCTACTGCTTTGGTTATTTGTGTTTATGTAGTTTGTGTTTATGTAGTTTGTGTTTATATAGTTTGCCTATGATTGGTGTTTTTGAGCGTATGTAAAAACAAA
>NZ_JBBMMD010000066.1:0-4666 GCF_037844525.1 Tepidibacter sp. Z1-5
ACTCCAAACATTTGACCATAAACCTTGATTATCTTGAATTTTAAATTCTAATGTATATTTCCCCGGTGATTTAAACTGAGTAGCAAAACCTTGAAATTCTGTTCCTCCATCTAATGTTTGTATAATATCATCTTCATTGATTCCGCTAACATCTATATCAGCAATTTCATCTCCATCAGGATCATAAACAAAACTTTGGTTATTATATAGCCAAAGCCATGAAATCTGAGTATCAGTTGTTATTTTTCCATCTATTACACTTTCAGGATTTAATATCATATACTGAAGCTCTGCAACTGGAGCTCTATTTGTTATACTAAATTTCACTTCTGTCCATTCAGACCATTCTCCTGAATTATCTTTAACTCTTAATTTTACTATTTGTTCCCCATATGAATCATAATTTTCTTTTTTATTTATCCATTCTTCTTCAACTATATCATCTTTTCCATCTTTGTCTGTTGAAATTGATGACCAAGTTATTTTAGTTGTTTTATATATTTCTTGATCTGTATTGCTATTAGTTTCTCCTTGATTGAATGAAAATGATTTACCTTCATAATCCATTTTTATTATTGCTTGTGGTTTATTATTTTCTGTTACGGTTGTTTCTTCTTTTCCATAAACTTCTTCTGTTACAGTTGTTTCTCTTTTTTCTGTCTTTTGTACATTCGATGTAGTATCATGTACCATTTTGTTCTCGTCTGATATAGCCATACTCATCGTTATAGACGATAAAAATAAAACTATTATTAATAAAAATGCTGTATACTTTTTCAAATACGTTACCTCCTATATTTAATATATTTTAAACTTTCATAATTTATATCGTTATAATTATCCATTACTTTACATTTTTATCTATAATTTTCATAAAATGAAACTTATTACCTATGTAGAAGTAGTAGTTCTTATTGCAATAAGAACTACTTATCACTTAATAAGACCTACTTTTATAAACTTAATTTTATTTTAGATATAATATGTTGTAGTTAAAATACAAATAATATCTAAAAACTTTGAAAATCCATGTTGCCAATACAAACCATGCTAAGATAATTTCAATATATTTAACAAAGGATTTTTTTACTTTTATCGCGGGGTAAGGTTAATTTTATAACATATATATCAACACTAAAAACTTTCTATAAAAATATTAGTGAATCCTTTTAGATATTTTGACTAATACACCTTAGGTTTTATCGTTTAATAATTCGTTAAGAAATTTGCGTGTCTGACCGTAGGGAGTTCGTAAATTTTAGAACTAAATAAGATAAAATCTTAGTTGTATTCAAAATATCGTTGTATTCACGGTATTTTTATAGACAGTTTTTGATAACCCACAGGATATATAATTTAAAGTGTGTAAACTTCCAAAAAATGGTGATAATGAAAGTTATAGAATTATTACTTGAAAGGAAGGTGCACACTTTTTATGTTGAATAAAAGTGAAATATTAAGAACGCTATTACAAGAGTATGATGTTAAAAATGCTAGAGATGTTCAATCTATGCTTAAAGATTTATTTGCAGATACAATCCAAGAAATGTTAGAAGCAGAGCTTGATGATCATTTAGGATATTCAAGATATGATTATAAGAATAAGAAAACTAAAAACAGTAGAAATGGATATCGAAGCAAAAAAGTCATATCTGATTTCGGAGAAATAGATTTAAGTATACCAAGAGATAGAAATGGTGAATATGAACCAAAGGTAATCAAAAACAATGAAAATGATATATCTGGGATTGAAGATCAAGTACTAGGAATGTATTCAAATGGTATGTCTACGAGAGATATAGCAACTCATTTAAAAAATATATACGGTATAGATGTATCTCCTACTCTTATTTCAAAGATAACAGATAAGATATTACCACTAGCAAAAGAATGGCAAAACAGACCTTTAGAACAGGTTTATCCTGTAATATTTTTAGATGCTATTCACTATAAAGTTAGAACAGAAGGAAGAATAATTAATAGAGCAGCTTACGCTGTTATAGGTATAAATATGGAAGGATTTAAAGAAGTATTAGGCATATGGATTGGTGAAAATGAAAGTGCAAAATATTGGTTAAAAGTACTTACAGACATTAAAAACAGAGGGGTTAAAGATATACTAATAGCATCTGTCGATGGTCTTACTGGTTTTAGCGAAGCTATTAAAGCTGTATTTCCTAATACAGAGATTCAAAAGTGTGTAATACATCAGATTAGAAATTGTTTTAAATATGTATCATATAAGCATAGAAAAGATTTTTCTAAAGACTTAAAATTAGTATATACTGCTCTAACAGAAGAAGCTGCACTTATCCAATTAGATTTAGTTGAAGAAAAATGGGACAAAACTTATGCGGTAGCATTGAGAAGTTGGAGAAATAATTGGGATGAATTAGCTACATTTTTTAAACATCCATCAGAGATAAGAAAGCTTATATATACAACAAATCCTATTGAAAGTTACAATAGACAACTTAGAAAAGTCACAAAATCAAAGGGTATGTTTCCTACAGATGACGCACTTCATAAATCATTATATCTAGCAACTATGGATATATCAGAAAAATGGACTCAAAAGATTAGAAATTGGGCTCAAATTTTAGATCAATTAACTATACATTTCGAAGAAAGACTTACTTCATTAGCTATTTAATTTCAGATTTATCTAACTCAAAAAATTAAGATAATTAATCTTAAAGGAGGTACTATTTTTTTTCTTAAAATGGAAATAATATTAAAAAGGGCTAGTTTTTTATAGAAAAACATAACCCCTAGATACAATTAAAACAACATTTCAAAATTCAAAATCTAAACTTAAATATGAAGTTTACACACATTTAATTACATACTCAACCCACAGACTAAAAAAGAACCTAGATTTTTTATAAAAAATCTAGGTTCTTTTGATTAATCAGTTATTAGTCTATAACTTAAAATACTCTATTCCAGATTCAAATAATCTTTGATCCTTATTTCTATGTATATTCTTAAGAACATTATCTCCAATTCTCTCACAGTGTCCCATCTTGCCCAATATTCTTTCATCAGGACTAGTTATTTCTTCAACTGCATAGAATGAAACAAAAGCAATCAATCGTTTATTTATCTTAGATTCTGACTAAATACATTGCCATTACCCTAATCAGTACATTGAATTTGCGTTTTATATTGTCTCATTTATATATCTAGATTGATTATTAATTAAGAATTTATTTTTATTTGAATTTAGTATATTACAATAAGTGTTATTTAAATATGAATAAGCTTCTTCAACTCTTTTTCTTTTTTTATTTATTAATTCTAAAGAGTTATCAAATTTTTTCATTAAATCATCCGGTTTTGTTAAATCTAAATTATCTAGTCCTTCCAATCCTAATGCTTTATATCCAATATCAAATAATGATTCATCATTATTTGTATTTTTTAACACTTCTTCTATTTTACCTTGTACTGCACTATTATTATTTTTGTAATAATTAGCCATACCTCGTGTAATAGCAGAATATATATGAATCTGACTAGACAATGTTTTTATTGCACAGTTTAGAAGTAATTCTTTTCCTTCTCTAGTATATGTCACTTCATTACTTTTAGAATTTTCAGAATCAACAAGTTTTTCTTTGAACACAATAGACTTAGACTCTATTTCATTAGTTATTGAATTTGTTGTGTAATCTTGAAATGCATTTTTTACAACTTCAACTTGTTTACTTATTTCATTTAAAAAATGTATTTCATCATTTAGCATCTCATTAACTATACAAGTACTTTTTCCTTCAGACATTTCTATTTTTTTTAGTGAATGTATCTTATTTTGCAACTCTTTGTTTTTGATATTATAAATATTCTCTTTATTATGGTTTAAATTATTGTTTGTATTATTATTTTTAGTCTTATTCTGAAAAAAATAATTGTTATTTTGTAAAGATTTAATATACATAAAAAACACCTCCTACAGTTTGAATGACACTATATTTGTAATCAAATTTAAAAATTAACCCATCAGTATAACCAATGGGTAATTTGGAAATATATCAATATTTATGTATAATTAATACCAACCCATAGGATTAAACTTTAAATGACTATATTTTTGGCAATATTCCCAATGTAAAATTGAAGTCCAATAATCATACGGTCTTGCTTCCCTTAAGTTTTGTGAATATCCTGGTTTTCTAATTAAATCTCTACCAATAAGATACAATCCTTTTTCAGCCTTAGTTTCCATTAATACAGTTTTTATTTGTTCTTGTCCTTCACAGTTTATATGAATATCTAATTCATCATAGTAATAAGTATCATAAGCACTCAGATAAATATATTTTGTATCGTATATATTCTTTTTTTCTATATTAGATAAATCAACTGTAACTTTATAATTACCATCTTTATCTGTTAAAGCATTTAAAGTCCCTATGTCTATACCTCTGTAAACTAAATTTGCAGTGATAGGTGTATTATCTACAGGTTCTCCGTGTGAAATAACTTTACCTTCTATTGTAAATCCACCTTTAACAAGAGGTTTTACAACTTCTAGTTTCTTTTGTCCAGTTACCTTTACAGCATCCCACGTGCTAGGAAATAAAGTATACGTTTGATAGTCAAATTTAGGTCCTGTTTGAGGAGTTACAGCTACTGTTTCTGTGACTTTTTTTCGAGCTTCTTC
>NZ_JBBMMD010000067.1:0-10705 GCF_037844525.1 Tepidibacter sp. Z1-5
GAAGAAGCTCGAAAAAAAGTCACAGAAACAGTAGCTGTAACTCCTCAAACAGGACCTAAATTTGACTATCAAACGTATACTTTATTTCCTAGCACGTGGGATGCTATAAAGGTAACTGGACAAAAAAAATTAGAAATTGTAAAACCTCTTGTTAAAGGTGGATTTACAATAGAAGGAACAGCGACTCCACAAGGAAAACCTGTTACAGCAACATTATTTTATAGAGGGAGCAAAGCAGGTGTTGTAAATACTATAACAGATAAAGATGGTAATTATAAATTTACAGTTGATTTATCTGGAGTAGAACGTAAAGATACAAAATATATTTATCTGAGCGGTTATGATACTTATTACTATGATGAATTAGATATTCATATAAGCTGTGAAGGACAAGAACAAACAAAAACTGTATTGATGGAAACTAATGTTGAAAAAGGGATGCACATTATTGGTGGAGATTTGATTAGAAAACCAGGATACTCACAAAACTTAGGAGAAACAAGACCGTATGATTATTGGACTTCATTTTTACATTGGAAATATTGTCAAAAATATGGACATTTAAAGTATAATCCTATGGGTTGGTATTAATTATAGATAAAGTTAATATGCTTTAAAATGATATAAAATTAATTGCTCACCAGGTAAGCTGATGGGCAATTAATTTTAACTATAGAAGAGATATTTTTAAAGTTATAGGAGGTGTTTTTATGTATATTAAATTTTCACAAAATAATAATTGCTTTTTTTATAATAAGTTTCAAAATAAGACAAGCAATACTTTGAAAAATAACAAAGAACCTATTAATAATATCAAAAATCAAGAATTAAAAACTAAAATACATTCACTAAAAAAAATAAAAATGACTGAAGAAAAAAGTGTTAATATGGTTAATGATTTATTGAAAGATGAAATACGTTTTTTAAATGAAATAAGTAAATTTGTTGAAGGAGCAAAAAAAGCACTCGAAAATTATGTGAATCCTCCAACTGTAGATAAAACAAAAATAAATACAGATATTTCTCAAGAACAACTAAAAAATGGTAAGACTAGTGAAACTAATGAATCAGTATATTCAATATCATTTTCAGAAGAAGGCAGAAAATTAATATTTGAATCTCAAATACAATCATTATCTAGTTCAGTTTATTTATATTCAGGTATTACAAGTGGTATGGCTAATTATTATAAAAATAATAATAGTGCGGTACAAGGTAAAATAGAAGAAGTGTTAAAAAATACAAATAATGATGAATCATTATTTGATATTGGCTATAAAGCATTAGGATTGGAAGGACTAGATAATTTAGATTTAACAAAACCAGATGATTTAATGAAAAAATTTGATAACTCTTTAGAATTAATAAATAAAAAAAGAAAAAGAGTTGAAGAAGCTTATTCGTATTTAAATAACACTTATTCTAACATACTAAATTCAAATAAAAATAAATTCTTAATTAATAATCAATCTAAATATCTAGATGAAACCCTATAAAACGCAAATTTAATTTACTGATTATGGTAATGGCAATGTATTTAGTCATAATCTAAGATACATAAACGGTTGATGTTTTTTGTTTCATTTAGAGAATGTATATAAAAGGAGACCTTGTCGTGTATAAAGTAAATCAAACCACTGTATACAATAATCCTACATATTATACAAGAGAGGGGATACCATTAGATTCTAATGGAGTACCTCTAAAATGTAAAGATGTAAATAAGTCAGTAGAAAAACTTGTAAAAGGCTCTTTTCAAGAATTAAAAGCAAAAGACAATGTTATAGATATACAACCAGGTGTGAATTATAAAGTGAAAACATTAATATATGGATATGCTGAAGTTCAATTTGATAATGAGAAAGCAGAGCGCTGGTTGTTTGATCAAGTAAACCCGAATATAGATGCAACTAAAGTATTTTCGAGAGATGAACTTGATGATATTTGTAGAACTAACACTTTTTTATCTTGTTTTAGAGGTAAAGATGCTGATGAAATGTTGCTTATACTAAGGACTTTTGTTCCTGAATCTAAAGAGGTATTAGTTAGATTTCAAAATTTAGGGATTAAAGTTGGAGAACCTTTTGAAGTTAAAGGATATTCAGAAAAACTTTTTTTAGATAAAAATGGATGGGTTTTCAAATGTAGTGAAATTGATGGCTTTAGAAAAGCATATAATGAAAGAAACTATTTTGAGTTTGGATATACAAAAGAATCTAAGTTTATTATGGATGGTGAAGAATTTCATTTAGATTCTACAGGTCATTTAAATATTCCAGAAGGAACTATATGTACTCCATGTAGAGTTGAAACTATTAAATAAAATAGATTTGTTGTTTTAGGTAAGATGGGACACTTTGAGAGAATGGGAGATAATGTTCTTAAAAATATACATGGAGATAAGGATCAGAAATTATTTGAATCTGGAATAGAATATTTTAAATTATAAATTAATAATTGATTAAGTAAAAGAACCTGGATTTTTCATAAGAAAATCTAGGTTCTTTTCTGATATATTAAGGAATTATAAAATTTTCGTTTTGTGGGTTATGAAAAACTTTCTATAAAAAATTCGCTTCATGCTCCGCACGGCTCATATCGCCAACTAGTCCTACGGACTCAGTTGCTTAAATATAGTTGAAAAACAACTAGGTGTGAATTATAAAGTAAAAACATTAATGCATGGATATGCTGAAGTTCAATTTGATGATGAGAAAGCAGAGAGATGGTTGTTTGATCAAGTAAACCCGAATATAGATGCAACTAAAGTATTTTCAAGAGATGAACTGGATGATATCTGTAGAACTAACACTTTTTTATCTTTTTTTATATCAAAATAGAGTATATAATAATATTTAAATATAAAAATAGGCAGGTACATAAATGTTTGGATATGTAAGAATAAACAAAATGGAACTTAAAATGAAAGAATACTATAAGTATAGGGGATATTATTGTGGCCTTTGTAAGTACCTAAAAGAAAACTTTGGTGAAATTTCTAGACTTTCATTAAATTATGATATAACGTTTTTGATAATATTATTATCTTCTATATATAAAAGCCAAAATTCAATAACTAAGGAACGATGTATAGTTAAGCCTACACAGAAAACTCTTAGGATAGTAAATGATATAACAGAGTATGGGGCAAATATGAATATTATATTAACTCATAATAAATTAAAAGATAATATAGAGGATGATAAAAGAATAAAGGACCATATACTTTTTTATATACACAGCAATGTATATAAAAAAATAGATAATATATATAAGCAAAAATCAGAGTTTATAAAAAATAAATTAAAAGAATTATCAGAATTAGAAAAGAATAATATAATGAGTATAGACAAAACGTCTAATATATTTGGAGACATAATGAAAGAAGTATTTAGTTATAAAGAAGACGAATATGCACATATATTAGGTAATATAGGATTTAATATAGGAAAGTATATATACATATTAGATGCATATGAAGATTTGGATGAGGACTTAAAAAAAGGAAGATACAACCCTTTTATGAATTATATAGATAATAGAGAAAATCTTAAAAGTAAGGTTGAAAATCTAATTTTGATTATACTATCTTTTATAGAAGAAGATATAAATAAGTTGGAATTAAGTGAGAACAGAGGAATTGTTGAAAACATAATATATTCAGGAATGTATTTGAGATTTATTAACATAATGAAGGGAAGAGATAATGATGAGAAATCCATATGAAGTTTTAGGTATTAATAAAAATGCCTCCAAAGAAGAAGTTAAAAGAGCTTATAGAGAACTTGCAAAGAAGTATCATCCTGATAAGCATATGAACAATCCTTTATCGGAATTAGCACAAGAGAAATTTAAAGAGATAAATGAAGCCTATGATATTATAATGAAGGAAGATGAAAATTCAGGAAGAGGTCAATATAATAATGCAGGTAATAAATTTCATGAAATAAGAAATTATATAAATAGAGGAGATTTTTCAACAGCTAGAAATATACTTTCCAATATGAATGATAGAAGTAGTGAGTGGTATTATCTTATGGGCCTTACATCTATGAGACTTGGACTTTATGATGAGGGAGCTGACTTTATAAAAAGGGCTCACTTTATGGAGCCAAATAATAGAGAATACAAAATGGCGCATGATAATATAATCAACAGACAAAGAGCTTATTCATCTAGAACTCGTGAATATAATGAAGGAACTGATATGTGCAATGTATGTACAACTCTTTATTGTGCAGACTGTTGTTGTGAGTGTTGTGGTGGGGATTTAATAGCTTGCTGTTAGGAGGATATTATGAGTAAAAGAATAAGTTTTTTGGGAATGTTGTTAGGAATAAACCAAATAATGTTGTTTTTTTCTAGTATAGTACCTGGAAATAGATTGTTTTTTCTAGGGATAGCATCACTTCCAGTTGCTTTGGTCATAATAGAATTTGGATTAAAAAGCGGAATATTATTTTATATAGGATCAGCTTTATTGTCATTGATTATAATCTTTGATAAAGTGTATTTGATACCATATATATTGTTTTTTGGATTATATGGAGTTGTAAAGTATTTAATTGAGAAGGATAGAAATATTGTACTTGAGTATATACTTAAATTAATATCATTTAATATACTTTTAATGATAGGGTATTTTACAGTTAGGTACTTAATATTTACAGCGGTTAAGATGAATGTTGTTGTGTTTATTTTGGCTCAGGTTGTATTTTTGATATATGATTATGCTTATGGATTGTTTATAAGTTATTATTACAATAAGATACAGGGGAAGATAGGGCTATAATAAGTTATTGTGTATAGAGGGTCATCAAAAAATGACACTCATTGAAATAACGCCACTTAGTTAATATTTTTATAAAACTAGAGATTGCGCCTTATTAAATATCCTAAAAGTTCTAAACTCGCTCAAGCTCAAACAACGAACTTTTTTAACGGATATTTAAACGTTGCAATCTAAGTTTTATGGAAAAATATTGACAAAAAAGTGGCTAACATTTTAATGAGCGTCATTTTTAAGTGCAGTTAATACGCACATGAAATCAATTATATCGAAACACTAACACTAGGATCTAGGTTATATATTACATCTTTTCTTTCAACTATTATTTTAGCAGTTTTAGATAGATACTTATCATTTTGAATTTTACATAAAAGTTCTTTTGCAGGATTTATAGCTACAGGATTTCCTACTTTGGTAAGCATTGAGAAGTCTCCGTTGGTATCTCCATAAGCATATGATTTTGACAAATCTAGGTTATACTTGTGAACGAATGTATCTATAGCTTTATTTTTACTATCTGAGTCCCACATAGGAGTAACCTCTCCTGAAAATTTATTATCTTTAAATATATATCCACTTCCTATACAATCCGAGACATTGTATTTATTAGCCATTTTTTCAACTAAGAAATCTGGGCTGCCAGATATGAATATAACTATATGACCTTCATTTAAATGCCATTTTATTCTTGAACGAGTATATCTATAAACCCTTTCAGCTTTCAAAGTTATAACTTGATTACTTGTAAATTCTATGTCATTTTTGTTAAGACCTTTTATAGAGGAAATATATATTTCAGCAAGTTCAAGTAAGTAATCATCGTAATTTCCCTGCCTTTTGTCCCAATCTAAAAATGTTTTTTTTGCGTGAGAGTGCCATACAGAAGGATCTACTAAATCGTATTTTATAAGTTTTTTGAAATGTTCAACCATTAAAGAATCTCTATATAATGTACCGTCTATATCGAAAAAAGCTGCTGTTTTATTCATTAATTCACCACCTTAACAATAATTTTATATAAATTGTTGATTAGATCAATTTTAATTTCATGTATTTAAAATAAGGTTTACTTTATAAATATTATATACATTATTATGTAAAATTCAACAATATTTATTATTAATTTAAGAAGATTAATTTATTTTGTTATTAAAAATTTATATTACTTTAAATTATTTAGCTATATAATTAAAATTGATGTTTAAAATATAATATGTAAATAATATGTGAGAAGGTGAGTAAATGAGGTTTTTATTTTCAAAAATTACTAATTCTAGGCTTATGGGAACTATGGGACTCAGAATAGCAAGACAGATTGGAAATAATAGATTAGATCAATATTTTTTACTTGATGCAGAAAAAGTTGGAATAGCAGATTATGTATCTATAAAAAATGGAGATGAGAGATCTTTATACGAAGAAGAAGAAAGATTGATGGGAGGACTTGGTTCAGACAGGATATTGATAAGTGAGAATGAAGCTATGTATCTTATAAATCATTTTGGTAATAAAAATTTAAAGTATAATAAAGAGTTTCCTGGTTGTAAAGATGAATATATAGACATAATAAAAAATAAAATAGATAATATGGATTATAAAAGTCTATTTATAAAAATATCAAAGAAAATAGAAACTCCTATAGAGTTCATAAACTATATGACTATGAGAATAATAGGAAGTGATTATGAGGCACTGAACTTTTTTTCAAAATATCATATTGAAGATATAAATATTACAAATAATGAGGCTGTGCTTCTTAAAAATAAAGTAGTATCTATGAAAAATAATAGATATATATCTGAGTTCATATATGAAGATGATATATACTACAAATCTAAAATCGCTTTTAATATATCCGATTCAAATGGATATTATAAAATAGAGTCTATAATTTATACAGATAAAGAAGAAGTTGATTTTAATATTGTTTCAAATGAATTAAGAAAAAAGGAATATATAAGTGTTTATGATATGAAAAGTGGATTTTATGAAACGTTTATATATGATAATCCTAGATTTATGAAAAGTGAATTTGATAGTGGGGTTTTAGTAACACAGTTTAAATCTAATAACAATCACGTCAATAAAGAAATATATTATATAAGTGGGGATATACATGCTATATACTATATTAATGATTTGCAACTTGTAGTTGCTACTTATGATTATGATACGAAATTTGAAGTAGAAAAAATACTTACAGAAAAATATAGTAAATATATAGATTTGAGTAGTGAATATGAATTCGAAGATTCTTTGATATATGAATTTGCACAAATAGGATATGATGATTTTTATGATTTCGTAAACGAATAGGAAATTATATGATTTTCAAACTGTAGATAACATTGATTAAAGAACTGCACTTGTAACTATTTTAAGCAACATAGTCGTAAGACTTGTTAGCGATATGAGTCATGTGTTAGTATGAAGCGAATTTTTTTTATTTGGTTGTGTTTTGTATTGATATATTATAGTATATGTATATTACATATTGTATAAATGAGAGGATGGGTAGATTTGGATTATTTTATATTAATAATAGGTTTTGTGTTTTTGATAAAGGGAGCAGACTTATTCGTAGATGGTTCCTCATCAATAGCAAAAACTTTTAAAATACCTCCTATACTTATAGGTCTTACTATAGTTGCATTTGGAACTAGTGCTCCAGAAGCTGCTGTTAGTATTAATGCTGCTCTTAAAGGTTCGAATGAGATAGCGCTTGGAAATGTTGTAGGGTCTAATTTATTCAACTTTTTACTTGTTATAGGGATATCTTCTATAATAAATCCTATGAAAGTCCAAAAGAGTACTATATTAAAAGAATTTCCATTTGCAATACTAACTAGTGTTGTATTGTTTATTTTATGTGCAGATATGACTCTTCAAGGAGCTAAAATTGATGTTATATCTAAGGCGGACGGATTAATACTTCTTTGTCTGTTTTTAGTATTTTTATACTATCTTATAGAGATGGCTATAATGTCAAGAGATGATTATAAAGATGATGCGGAAAAGTCACCTTTAGGTAAGAGCATATTTATAAGTATTATAGGAGTTGTAGGAATTATATATGGAGCAGAGTGGGTAGTAGATGCGAGTTCATCTATTGCTATAGATTTTGGGATGAGTAAGAATTTAGTTGGACTTACTATTGTAGCTGTAGGAACTTCGCTTCCAGAGCTTGTAACATCTATTGTAGCGGCATTTAAGAATGAAAGTGATATAGCCATGGGAAATGTTATAGGTTCTAATCTATTCAATATTCTTCTTGTTTTAGGTATATCATCATCTATAAGACCTATACCAATAAATTCAGCTATATTTGTAGATATGATATTTTTGCTATTGGTTACTATAATAACGTATACATTTGCTATAACTAAAAGAACTATATTTAGATTAGAAGGAGTATTTCTTGTACTCTTATATATAGGGTATATGAGTTATATAATAATTAGAAATTAAAGAGAAAAGGAGCTGTCTCTTTAAATGATTTTTAAAATCATTTTCAGATAGCTCCTTGTTTATTTACTCATCATCATCTTCACAATAGTCCATATCCATCATAGGATTCATACCCATCATAGGGTTCATAGATTGCATACCCATCATAGGGTGGTGCATAGATTGCATACCCATCATAGGGTTCATAGATTGCATACCCATCATAGGGGGCATACCTTGTTGCATACCTTGCATTGCAGGCATTGGATAAACATATACCATATATCCCATAGGAGCAGGCATATTCATATCTTCCATAGATTCCATACCCATCATAGGGTTCATTCCCATCATACCTTGCATTCCCATCATAGGGTTCATACACTGCATTCCCATCATAGGATTGTACATGTTCATATCCATTTCCATATCGTCATTACAATTTTTACATTTTCTATAATCATACATAAGGTAGACCTCCCTGATAAAAAAATTTAATCCTCCCTATATATATATTTAAATAATATAAAAATTGTTACAAAAATAAGTCTTCGAGATAGGAATAAATAGAGTATAAAAATAATATAAAATATGGTAATATAAATATATTCCAAATATGGAATTAATTATAAAGGGGTGGTTGGATTGAAAATTTTAAAAATTGTATTTGCTTTAGTAATATCTATGATAATGTCTTTTACAACTGTTTCAATGGCTCAAGAAAACGACAGTATAAGCAGAATAGAATTATCAAAAAACATAATTGATTCATTTAAAATTGAATTGGTAAAAGACAGTGAATCTTCTTTTGGAGATGTTAAAGCAGAAGATTTAGAATATGTATATACTATAGTAGACAACAAAATAGCATCAGGATATGGAGAATCTTTTAAGCCTGATAAAGGCGTTACTAACGAAGAGGCAATGACTATGATAGTAAGAGCAATGGGTGAAGAAAAGTTTGCTCAAAAGATGGATACGGAACATATAGAACTTGTATATGATGAGAAAGTGTCAGACTGGGCTAGACCTTATGTGGTATATTGCATAGAAAAAGGAATAATAGAATATGGTTCAGATATTGATCCAAGTGCGATTTTAACTAAAGAAAACTGTGATAGTATGATTAAAAATGGAGCTGAGTATTACAATAAAGAATTAAAAAGAGATGGACTAACAGTATATGATATGCTAGATAAGGCAGGTCAAAATATGCTTGAGAAAAAGACTTATAAAGCTACAACTAATATGGATATTACAAGCACCACAAAATCAGAAGAAGAAGGAACTGATGATACAGTTATTAATATGAACAAGGTTCAAGAAGTCCAATTTGAAGAACCTGAGACTGTATACACAAAAGATACTACTATTATGAAAAATCCTGAAACAGATGAAGAAATGACAATGACTTCAGAGGTTTATATGAAGGATAGAATAATGTATATTAAAGCTGATGGACAAGCGAAATGGACTAAGATGGATATGAACCCTATGATGAATGAATTACAATCTATGATGGGATCTAGTATGAATACTAGCACACTTACTAAAGAGCAATTAGATATATTTGGTATGTATGCTAAATATGAAGCAGATGAAAAAATAGAAGGCAAGGATTACTATGTTGTATCTATAGATATAGATGATGAGTCATTTAAAGAAATAGTTAAAATGATAGCTGATAAGGCTACTGAAATAGCTGCTGCTAATGTTGAAGCGACAGAAAATAAAGATAAAAAGAATATAGATGAATTTATAGATGATAGCGACAATCAAGAAATGGTAAAAGAAATAATAGATACTATAATCGAAAATGTAAAAATGGATATTAATTGTAAATACTATATAGATAAAGAAACTAAGATATATGATAAGATTAAGATGGAAATGGATATGAATATGAACTTTATGGGAATGAACAATGAAGCTAAAGTTACAGCTGAGTCAAAATACCATGATTTTGGAGAAAAGATGGAGTTCCCTGAGATAAGTGAAGATGATGTAGAAAGTATGGATTTGTAAGAACTGAATGGATTAATGAAAAATGATGCTTATTATAAGCATCATTTTTTTTGGTATGTGGGTAATCAAAAAACTTCCTATGAAAATAACGTAAATACAGCGATATTTTGAATATAACTAAGGTTTTATCTTATTAATAATTCTAAAATTTATGAACTCCCTACGGTCAGACACATAAATTTCTTAACGAATTATTAAACGATAAAACCTAAGTCATATTAGTCAAAATATCTAAAAGTATTTACTACCTAGATTTCGTACAAACGAAATCTGGGTTATTTTTTTAGGGTCTGTGGGTTATTAAAAACTATCTATACAAATACCGCGAATACAACGATGTTTTGAATATAACTAAGATTTTATCTTATTAATATTCCTAAAATTTGAGAAACTCCCTACGGTCAAACACTCAAATTTTTCAACGGAATATTAAACGATAAAACC
>NZ_JBBMMD010000068.1:0-13622 GCF_037844525.1 Tepidibacter sp. Z1-5
CCCTCATAAGAATCATATAGGCTAATGATATGCTGCCAATTAATTTTAGTTGTTTCCTTTGCCATAACTAAGACCTCCTTACTTTCTTCTATAATTGTAGCAAAGGAAATTTAAAATATATACCCGTCTATTTTTTTACGTTTACGTATGTTTTAGAAATTACCTATTATTACTTTGGTACTTGTTGGATTATGTTTCACTGCAGAATTATTATTATGCAATGTGATTTCATTTTTCAGTTTTGGTGTAAAAAACATAAAATGTTAGAATAATCCCTATCTTAATTAGCTTTTAAGCTACTAAACCAAATAACTTATTGATAAATTCAATTTCAGAAAGGGCACATCGATTTAAATCCTCGACCTGCCCTTTTTTTATAATATAGAAAGCTTCAATTCCTTTTAATGTTTTACGTGCAGTATTAAAGGATTGAAATCTCAACCCCGGTTTAATGATTTTTTAATAAACCGATGATCTTGTTCCACAATATTATTGAGATACTTGATTTGACTAAACTTTGTATTTATATTTAGATCTATATTATTTTTTAATTCATTAATAGGTTTAGGATAAGAAGGACTTTTATCAGCAGTAACTACTCTAGGATTTTGATTATGAGGACTTTTTAAAGCTTTTATAAAGAAGCGTTTAGCGGCTTGTATTGCTTTTGTTTGAGAATATCATATACTTGATTTATTTGCACCAGAACCATAAATCTGATATTTAGTGTTATTTAAAATGATTTTTAAAAATTAGATTATATACTAACTCCCTAAATACTGTTTTAGAGATTAATTATAAAGTTTTTTGTATTTTTATTACAAAATAATAGTTAATTTATATTAAATTTATTTAAAAAACAGAAAAAATATAGTAATTTTATTTCGAAAAAATCAAAAAGGAAGTTGATTTTGCTGGATCTGGATAATGAAAAGGATTCTAGTAATATTACGAAAAACAGTAGTTCAATTAGATTTTTAGTTTTAAATAGCTATTTAAAGACTTGATATATTCGATAAAGTATGATATCATTAATAAATCTTAATTAAAGTTTGTAGGAAATAATTAAATTTAAAATAAATTAGAATTGTATCGCTATTAATCGTATTAACTCTAAATTTTTAAATTGATTTACTTTGTACGAAATAATTTAAGAAATAAAATTTGGAGGTATCGATTATGAACGGTACAGTAAAATGGTTTAACGCAGACAAAGGATTTGGTTTTATAACAGGAGAAGATAACGTGGATGTTTTTGCACACTTTTCTCAAATCCAAAAAGATGGTTTCAAGACACTAGAAGAAGGCGAAAGAGTTTCTTTTGATATAGTACAAGGTCCAAAAGGACCACAAGCTGAGAATATTGTCAGCCTATAATTCTATATAGCATATCAAGGACATGAAGATAAACTTCATGTCCTTTTTTCGTTTTGCGAGGCATGTTGTCCTAGTAGGGGTACGCTCAGATGCGTCTAAAAACAGGTACTGTACTGTAAAAAATTCCATAAGTGGTTTAAACATAGCAACTAAGCCAATGTTTAAAGAGCATGTCGAACATTCTACATCTAATTAGCAATTTTTTATAAATTACACTCTAATGAAAGATATTATAATAGGATCATTAGGGTATAGCTTGAATAAACAGTGTAGGAATGTATAAATCTTTTTTATTTAAAAATAATATATATCTGTTGAATTACGATATAATTTTTGCCATGGATTTTATTTGTGGTAGAATGTGGAGAAATAATTTGAGTATAGATTTATTAGAAAAAAATGGACAGGCCATGCTTGTACTACTAATGGGGACATCCTAACAAGAATACGCTGTAGATTTCAAAAATAATTACCTGCGTATTATATTAAGGAGGATGTTAAATCATTCTCTTTTTTCATGTTTAAAAATAAATTCAATATGATTTATAAAGTGATATGTATATATTAGATAATTTAGAATATAAAAACTCGGTTAAAGTATTTTTTTACATTACAACATTTTTAATTTTAGAAATTAAGACAATATATGGTAAATGTTGTATAATTAAGATTGGATTATTTACTATGGATACTCAATATGGTATGGCATAAATAAAAAAGTTATATGACAGCTAATTATGGTTTAACAGATTTGAAAAGGAGTTGTTATAAAAATGAATAAACAAATAAAGGAATTAACAATAAAATTTGCTGATGAAGTTAATCCTTTGGAACCATTTAATGAGAAAAATTGGTTTCGAGATGCGTATCAGACTATGCAAAGAACTAAAAAGGGAGGAACTTCAAAAGAACAGAAAGAAGAAATAAGAAATTTAGTTTTTACTGAAATAAAAAAGATGAAAAATATTGAAGCTACTCAAGAATGTTTTGATAAATGGTTTTATGATGTTGTAAATAATATATCAAAAATTGGACAATTGACATTTGGGCAATCTCAAAAAATTGTAAATATACTTTTAAAGTATTTTTATTGTTATTATCATTCCTAATTCAATGTTGAATGGAATGAAAATAATGTTTACTTGAAAGACTTTTTTAAATATTTTCATACACCTATTGACAATATAGTATTGATTGAATTGAAAAATAGATTTGATTCTCCTAAATTATCAATAATTAAATCAAATTCTCAAGGAGCAAGGTTTGTAGTTGATACAAAATTAGTGCCGTGGTCGAAATTAGAAGATGTTAGTGTTTATAAAGTAGTTCAAGAATATATACATGAACTTACAATAAAGAATGATATTGTAGAAGATAGATTAGGATTTGAAATGTTAGAGCTTTGGAAATAATGTGTCATAATGTGATTTTAAAATAACCTATAACCAATCTAGTTTCTTTTAAAAGCTTAAAAATTATTAAAATAAAAATATAGTAAATCCAATATATCCAGCTAACTGTTATTAAAAATTATAATTGAGTTTGCGATTTACTGTAGATATATTACGATTTCCCTTACTAGTGTATGTAAATAATGATCAATATGGATCAATTAAATTGTGAAAGAAGAAAAAATGAAAAGAGAGTTTTTAGAGTTAACAGCATCATTATTAGAAGTTGAACGTTTAGATGGTCATATAGAGGATTATTCTAATATGATTGAGACTAAAATTAATGAGTACAATATCTTTTTCGATCTAAATAAGGAAATGCATAGATTTAAATCTAAAGATAAAGATATTGTTTTAGGACCAGTACCATTTGCTAGTACTGGTAACAATGTTAAAGTAGCCCTGATGGGACTAAATCCAAAATTTGATAAAGGGCATGTAGCAGACGAAAAGATATCTGCAGGGACAACATGGGATCAATATTCAGATTTTTACAACTCACAGAGAACATTCAATTTTGTAATGAATGAAAAGCATTCAGACTACTATCAAAAGACTACTAAGCTACTACATGCTTTAATGACTGGGAAAGTAGAGGGTATTTCTTCACTAAGAAGGAAATATAATAAATTAGCAAACTGTGATTATGACATTTTTAATGAGTTAACTAGTAGAAATCCTATATTGTTAACAGAGTTTATCCCTTTTCATTCAGCTGAGTTTGCAACAAACAATAATGAAGACTATATAAGTGGACTGAACCCACTTAAGTAGACTCAATAAATAGTCTATTTGATCGGGTTTATTTTTTCAAATTCTAAAGGAGATAAATATAGAAGAGAATAGTGTATTCTTTTTCTGTTGTAAAATAGCTCAATATATTCGGTTGGAAGAATATATAAAAAACAGACAAGTTAAGCTCGTACAATTAATGGGGCACACCCCAAAAAGAATGAATTTTGTATTTCAAAATAATTACCTGCTAATTAAAAGGAAGGTGACTTGGAGTCACCTTCCTTTTAATTATATTTAATAAAGTATATGAAGGCGTTTAAATGTATAGAACAAAGTATGTTAAAAAACAAAAGTAGTTATTAAAAATATTACATACTACATTGACAGATATAATAACTTTAAATACAATGGTAATATATGGGAGGGGATTATGAAAAAAGAACTTGTAGGTCATTGTCCAAGGTGTAGCGATAAATTAATAGTCACACGGCTTATATGTAAGAAATGTGACTTAGAATTAACAGGGGGTTTCGGACTCAGTAAATTTGATTATCTTTCATCTGATGAAATGGATTTTGTACTGACTTTTTTGAAGTACCAGGGTAATTTTAGAGCTGTTCAAGAACAAAAAGGAATGTCATATCCAGCTGTTAAAAAGAAAATTCGTGAAGTTATAATGAAACTAGGGATTGATGATATAGAAGATAAAAAAGAGGAGGTCTCAGATATGGCGAGAGTAAACTTTTTAGCTATAGAATCTAATGATAGTCTTGTAGTTACTAGAATTAAGGAAAAGTTGAATAATTGCGGAGGAAAAGCTACTATCCAGTTGTTACAAGGGGATCCCTGTGATATATGGTATGATGCTAACGGGAAAGGATTGGTCTCACCAAAAATTCCTCCAGCTAATCAGTTAGTATGGGGAGTTTTTGATGCTGCAGTTGAGGTGGTAATCAATAACGGAGGTAAAGCGATTAAAGGTAAAGCACGTTCAGGTGCTAAACTTGGTAGTGATGATCTACCTCTTGATTCAATTGAAGGATATATTGCCCATAAAGTACATGGTGTTCAGGAAGGTGAAACAGCATTTGGTCCGGGGTTCGTAATTGCCGCAGTTCTAGATTGGGCTGAAATTTGTAATAATAAACGAGGATATATTTCGATAAAGCATAGTTTTTTTGAGGATTATAAAGAGGATTACAAAAATGAACGTTAAGAAATGAGGATGTTATTATGAAAGGAGCATTACCAGAAACAATATTCATTTATGAAAAACTATTATACAATGAACAAAAAAGGCAGATTCAAGATTTTCTTGATGATGTACAAATGAAGAAAGAAAAATATGAAACTGAAGTTCTATGGTTAATAGATCAGAAAATTGGTGGAATAGGCGGATACTGCATGCCTGCTGATCCCAAACTTAATCCTTTCCCTGGGGGTATAAACAGAGAACTTTTTCGTCCACTGCAATATGTAAGATCAGAGATTGATATTTGTGATATTCGAATGCATGCAAGACATGTTGTGCACTATAGTGGAATGCATTTAGAAGCGGTACTGAGGTTATTTTTAAAAAATGTGAAACTCATGGGGAAATTGAGATTTTTTAACTCTACATTAGGAAAAGCAGCACATGAAATTTCAAAAATGAATATCTTTGATGGAGTTATTATCGAATCATTATTAAAATTCGTGTCTTTGTATAATAAAGCAAAGCATGAAGTGAATATGATAGAGGAAAGACCACGTATGTTTTCACCGGAAGATGCAATTATATGCTATTTTTCAGCAAGGTTGATTGGACAAGTAGTACTCACAGAATTAAGATATCCTTTGTCTTTAAGTACGTATGATATTAATACTGAAGCATTTGGTTTCTGATAGAATTTAGAGATTAAAATAGGTGATATTTATCTCAATGGACGTGTTTGATGTTTATATTGGGTATCTATATAAAAGAGGTTATATTGGATTGAATCCTATTAAGAATACACAACAAATAATCTGTTTGCCCAGATTTAGTTTTTAAAATTTTAAAGGAGATAAATATACGAGAGAAGAGTATATTTTTTCTGTTAATAAGATAGCTCAATATATTAAACAAAGATATATAAGAAAAAATAGACAAGTTATGCTTGTACCAAAAATGGGTCACACTCCAAGAAGAATGCGTTTTGTATTTTGAAAATAACTATCTGCATATCAAATATAAGAGGATGATAAATCATTCTCTTTTTTTATTTTGAGATTATTTATAAAAATATGCAAAGATATATTTGATTATAAAAATAGAAAATAATAACTTATATATTAATACTAACTTTGTGGAAAATATTGTATAATAAAAAGGTTACTAGATTTCTATTAAAAAGATTGAAATATAAACGCAAGGAGAATGCAATTGTGATTATAAGAAATATTGAAAATAAAGATGCTGAATCATTTTTTTATATGTTAAAAAAATTAGATTCGGAAAATAAATTTATGATGTATGAACCAAATGAGCGAAAAACATCAATTGGAGAAATTATATCAAAAATAGAAGACATACATAAGAGTGGATCATTAACATTAGTAGTAGAGAAAAACAACAAAATAATAGGGTTTTTATCTGCAAATAGAGGATTTGCCAATAGAATAAAACATAGTGCTTATATAGTTATAGGGTTATTAAAAGACTATACAGGAATGGGCATTGGGACTAAGCTTTTTAAAGAACTAGATAATTGGGCATTAGGTAATGATATAACAAGATTAGAATTGACAGTAATGGTCCATAACAAAAATGCAGTCAAATTGTATAAAAAAATGGGATTTAAGATAGAAGGGATAAAGAAAAAATCTTTAATTATAGATGAACAATATATAGATGAATACTATATGGCAAAGATTTTTTGATTATTATAAATCAAGAAAAATATAGTATTCAAAACATGATAAAAACGCAAAAATAAGGAGGGAAAATATGAAAATTATAAGAGTTGGTGAAAGAGGAATTCTTTTTACCTTTTTTGAACTTAAAAGTTCAGACTATGATTGTGTGACTAATGTATATGCTATTAATGGAGATAGACACTTTTTTATATGTGATACTTATCTGGGAACATACTATATAAAGAGAATTAAAAAATACCTTGAAGACAATTTTGGAAAAAAAGAATATATAATATTTAATTCTCACAGTCATTGGGATCATATATGGGGAAATAGTGTATTTAAAGATTTTAAAATAATATCTCATGAATTGTGTAGAAAGCATATAGCCAAATATGGAGAAGAAGACTTAATTAATCACGCACAACAATTTGCAAAAAATAAGATAGAAATTGTTTTACCCAATACTACATTTACAGAGAAAATTGCATTCAAAGAAGAAGGAGTTGAATTCTTTTATACACCTGGACATTCAGAAGATTCAGCATCTTGCTATGACCATAAAGATAATGTATTGTTTGTAGGAGATAATGTTGATGATCCTATACCATGTTTTATGTGCTGGAGTGAATTGGATAAATATAAAGATACTTTAGAATTGTATTTGAAAATAAACGCAGATATTATCGTACAGAGCCATGGCGATATTACAAATAATAATTTAATAAAAAATAATATAAATTATATAACAAAATTAATAACAAAAGAAAAAATAGATTTGGAAAATAAAGATATTTTAAGAAAGCATTTAGTAAATATAGAATGCTTAACACTAAATTTTTAGTAATAAAAAATATTAAAAAATTCAGGAGGGATAATTCTAATGGATATAGTTTACTTATGTGACTATACTCAATATACAGAAATAGTAGCAAGATGGATATTTGAGGAGTTTGTAAAAAGTATAAGACCTGAAGTGACATTTGATATGGTACTTAATAGGGTTAAGGAGAGAAACAAATATGATATTCCTGTAACTCTTATAGTTTTAGAGGGGGATTTGTGTTTAGGAACCGTTTCTTTATTTAATAATGATTTAAAAAATAGACCTAATCTAGAGCCATGGTTAGCTTCTCTTATTGTTAACAAAGAATTTAGAAATAGAGGAATTGGAAAACTCCTTGTTGATGAAATAATAAAAATAGCAAAAAACAGAGACTATAAACAATTATATTTAAGAACTGAAAAAGCTGTTGATTATTATAAAAAATTAGGATGGGATTATATAGAAGAAACATTTGATGATAATATAGGACAAAGCACACATGTTTTTATTAAAAATATAATAGACTGAATGTATTGAATTATTTGCATGTATTTACAGTGAATGAAAATTAAGAAAAAGGAGGAAAACAATGGAATTTAATAAACTACTGGCAATTACAATAATAATACTGATTTCATTTACACCGATTGAAAAAATGAGCTTTGCACAGCTGAAAGTGGAAGGCAGCTACTCTAAATCTGAAAGGGAAGTTCTTTTTAATCCGGGAAGGGGTAGCACATATTTAAGCTCATATGAAGTGCAGGGCAAAGACGGTACGTTTATATGTATTGACGATTTGGAGGCACTCAATTTTACAAAAAAATGGAACTCTAAAAAGCGCCAAACAACTTTTGACCTTAAAGTTGACGAGTACTACTCAGATGAAATACTAGACTTTGAAATAGATGCTGGGATACTCCAAAAGAACAAAGACTATCTACAAAAAAATAAAAACCTTTACAAGAGCGATGTTAAGATATTCGTAAACGGAAAACCGGTTGAAAGTTATAACGCTGGAGGATATTCGCTTGTAAGTGTTGAAAATCTTAAAAATATCGGTTTGGACAATTTTTTTATTTGGGACAATAGTGTACATATTAGCGGAAAGATTTACCCCATGATAAGTGATTTTGGGTTGGGCCTTGTCGATATTTACGGCAATCTCATAGTTAAGCCAAGTTATGATTCTATAGAGTTCTTTGGAGGAAACGATGACAGATACTTTGTAAAAAAAGACGGCAGGTTTATGATAATAGACTCTAAAAATCAATTAATAGCAGATCTTTCATTATACAATTTTTCCCCAAGATCTTATGCGTATTCTACAGAAAGTGGATTAATGAGAATAAGTGATTATGAAAACAACAAGATGGAACTTTTTAACTCAAATGGAGACATCGTAATGTCTAACGACATGATGTCAGAAGTCAAATACAAGGATTCTTATTTCGTGGGAGATAAGTATGTAGTAGGGCAAAAATTTGATGGTTCAAGGCATATCTTCTTGATTGAAAATGAAAATTCAACTCCACTTGTAGTGCTTCAAAAACCAGAAAGAGAGTATTATAGAATTTCAGGCATATGTGAAGGCATGATATTTGAAGGGACTGACTACGGCTCTACTATCAACATATATGATTTAAAAGGCAAAAAGATTCAAAATCCTGGGTATTCATTTATATATCCATTCAATGGAAACTATTCAGTAGCATGGCTTCCAAGCAAAAGGTTTACATTCGTGGACAAGGAACTTAATAGAGTCACAGATATGGACTTTAAGGATGTTTCAAAAATAGAAAAAGGTGTTTTCATATTTCTAAAAGATATGGATTATAATGAAGGACGTAGTAGCGCAACTGGGCTTAAAGGGGCACGGTTTGGAATAGGAAGTCTAGATAATGGAACAATAGTTCCTGCAGAGTATAAAAAGCTCAAAATTTATGACAATCTAATAAGGTTTTCAAAAGAAGGAGAACTTTATGGAGTGATGGATAAATATAAAAATATAATATTGAAAGAAGAGTTTGATGCACTCCAGGTAATAGAAGATAAAATATACGCACGCAAAGGAGAATATCTGTTTACTTATTCGCTTGAAGGAACACTTGAAAACCAAGAAAAGTTTTCTAGTCAGGTTGAACTTAGGGACTACGTGAAAAATTATGCTCAATTCGCATCTGATATAAATTATTATGATTATCCTAAGGATCTTCCTAAAAATGTATGGGACGACTATAGATATGGCCTTTTTACACAAGAAGATATAGACTATTTTGAGGAAAATAGCTACAATGATTCAGAAACCCATTATGGTTCTTCGACAGTGAAATACATGGTGACTAAAAAAGGCATAAGAATTCCATACTGTATAACCACAAGGGGAATGCCAGTACCGCCTCCTGACAATTTTCTTCCAACTTATTTGGAAAAATAGAAATACAAAAAGCCCTAATCTTTTGCAAAAGATCAGGGTTTCAAAAAAATGGATAAGTTATATACTTTGTTATAGGTAATAAATTGATATTTTAGTATATTTATAATTAATAAGTTAAAAGGAGGTATTGTAATGGGGATTTTTAACAAATTAAAATAATCTATATGTAAGAGTAACTACTAACTCTCCCCTGTAGATTATATAAAACAAATATTTATTAAAAAATTTTGCAATGTTTGTTATTGGGAGGTTAAAAATGTCTTATTTTAAGTACGAAAATATTAATATATATTATAGAGTATCTGGTGAAGGAAGACCTTTAGTTATTATACATGGAGATACAGCTTCCTCAAAAATGTTTATACCAGAATTAAAATTCTATTCTAAAAACTTTAAAGTGATTTTATTAGATTTGGTAGGTCAAGGAAAATCTCAGAGAATAGATAAATTGCCATTAAATTATTGGGATTTTAATTCTACTTTAATTATTGAATTATGTAAGCACATTGGTATTACCGATGTTAATCTATTAGGTACAAGTGGTGGAGCTATTGTTGCTTTAAACGCTGTATTGAAACAACCTAGTTTATTTAACAGAATAATTGTAGATAGTTTTATTGGAGAAAATTTATCTTATGAGTTTGCTAAAAAAATTGTAGATGATAGAAAAATAGCAAAAAGCAAGTTATGTTCTAAATTATTTTGGTTTATAATGCATGGCTTTGATTGGAATAATGTAATTGACCAAAATACAAATTTAATTATAAATTTTTCACGAGACATAGGTGATTTTTTTAATTATGAACTTAGTAACATAGAAAATAATGTTTTAATTACAGGAAGCACAAAAGATGATTTAATACCTAGTATTGAAAGCACATTAAAAGATATTAATTTAAAAATGAAAAATTCTAAATTAGTTATTTTTGAAAATGGAAATCACCCTGCTATGTTTAGTAATAAAAAAGAGTTTAGAAACTTAGTGCTGAAATTTTTAGCTTAAATTATAATAAAATATCGTATTATTTAGAATTGAATTTTACGGTATTTTTATAATAGAATATTCTTATGTAGCGTTATAACTGTTTAGAAGTAGAGTATGATAAAATAATTATTTTATCATACTCTATTTTAAAATGAAGAATTTTTTTCTATAATTTTGGACAAGTCATGCTTGTACTACTAATGGGGCATTCCCCAATAAGAATGCTTTTTACATTTTAAAAATAATTACCTGCTAATTAAGGAAGGCGGCTTGGAGTCACCTTCTTTTTAATTACATTTAATAAAGTATATGAATATGTTTAAATGTATAGAATGTTAATTTAATAAGTAAGTCTTTAGAAGTAATAATATATAAAAAATTTATACTATCAATTTAATTTTTAGATAAATATAAGCAACCTTCAAAATCTTAATCTATGAAATATATATTTACGCTAAAGTTGAGGTTTTGTATTATAACGTGTGTTATGTGAAGTGATTTTGTGAAAGCTTTGATTTATCAAGGGTTCTATTTTTGTATGTTATTTATGTCAAAGCGAAATAATAATTATATAATTCACAATTTAAATGAGGAGAATTATTTATGGAAAATGAAAACAAGAGAAAAGGTTTAAATGATAAAGGTCTTTGGAGCCCTAATGCCATAATGATAATAGGATCAGTATTTTCTTTTTTTATTGCTGGAATAATGAGTGCAATTAATTATGGGAGGCTAGGATATATACAGAAAAAAAGAAGGGATATTTATAGTATTGTTCTTGCTCTTGCTGCTTGTTTATTTTTAATTAATATTTCAGATGAAAAAATTACTTCAGGAATGATAGTGGTTGCTATCAATGTAGCCATGTCATTATATTATAAAGCAAACCAAGAGAAAATATATAAAGAACATATGAGAAATAATGGTAAAAGAGGATCTTTAAAAATTCCAATATTATCATCAATAATTGTTATATTAATTTTATTAGGAATCGGATATAGAACTGATTATTTATATCTTAAAATAACCGGGCGATATGAAGGAGATATTTATAATGGTATTGGAAAAATATATGATAAAAACAGTAATATAAAATATGAGGGTGATTTTAGGCATGGTAAACCCGATGGTAATGGCAAATTATATCATGGAAATGAGAGTTTAGCATATGAGGGTGATTTTAAAGATGGCAAATTCGATGGTAACGGTAAAATGTATTATGAAAATGGGAACTTAAAATATGAGGGTGATTTTAAAGATTCTGATTATCATGGTCAAGGCAAATTATATTATAAAAATGGTAATTTAGCATATAATGGTGATTTTAAAGATGGTTTAACATATGGTCAAGGTAAATGGTATAATGAAAATGGAAATTTAAGATATGAAGGAAGTCTTAAAAATGATTTAGCGCATGGTCAAGGCAAATTATATGATGAAAATGGTAATTTGATTTTTGAAGGGGAATTAATAGATGGAGAGCCTGTAAATGGTAAAGCATATGATAAGACAGGAAATTTAATTAAAGAAGGAAATGTAAAGGGAATGTTTGATTAAACAAATTCAAAGCACTGAAAATAATTATTTAAATAGACTATAGCTCAAATAAACAGTGTAGATATGTATAAATCTTTTTTATTTAGAATTGTTTTTATTATTTTAAAATATGTATTTTATAAAATCTAGATTCTAGACAAACAGAATCTAGATTTTCTCCATATGAACAAATTGAAATAGGTAAGTATATTAAATACATATAAGAGTATCGCATATTATTAGTTAATTTGCGTCTGCTAACACAAATGGTGATACTACCTCATGGATGTATTTGAAATATTGGATTAAATCAAGGAGGAGCTACTGCTGATGTTCATTGTTATGATGAAAATAAAACTTGGTTACAAGTTTTAAGTAATTTAGTTCAAACTATAGGTATACAAGAGTTTATAAGAAATTAATTATAAAAAATTTGGAAGGAGATAAAAATATGATTTCTCTTTACTCACTTATAGATATAATAATTCCATTTGTAGTATTTATATGGATAATATATGGAACAATTTTAACTAGAAGAGAGAAAAAACCTATTTATATTATAGGTATAATGAGTTCTATTAGTATTGGTTTGTTCGCAATTATTTTAGAGAGATTAATGGATGTTTATTTTGTAAATTATAGACCATACAAGGATTTGTTTTTTTATATTAATGCTGTAATGGTTATTTTATTAATAGTATCTATGCACATAGCAATATTTAAGACTGAAGATAAACAAGCCAAAAAAATAGGTATCTTTTTTTGTATAAGTATTTGGGTATATATTTTTTTATATGTATTATAACTATAATAATTAAATTAATGAAGTAATATTTATAAATTCAAATTAAAGGAGATGAATTAGCTAAAAAATAATAAATAAAGTTGTAGTAAAAGCGAAATATACTCCTGCCAAAATTCCTATAAGTAGATTACGAAGTCTTGCACAATCAGCGAAATCCCTAAATCAGTAACCGTTTTGAGACGTATAGGCAGAACTGATATTGTTGGGAGGTAATATATGCAACTTAGAAATCTATAAGGATGTAACTAAAATTATATTGTATTTTACACCAGAGGGTGTTTCTAAAGAGTATGTAGTTCAAACTAAAAAATTAAGACAAATCATCTATCAATGGATAGAGTTAAATAAAGATTTATTAAAATAAATTCTCAAAAACGAATGTAGTGTTTTGAAACATATAATAAAGATTATAAGATATTAATATATTCAGGTCGAAAAGAATTTTGTTATTAAAAAATGGACAAGTCATGCTTGTACAATTAATGGGGCACACCCCATAGCCATCAAGCTAAGGATTTTAGAGCAAATTAATTGCCCTCATTCGTTAAAAAATAATATACTAATGCTACTTAAAGTTCTAAGGAGGCAGAAGTATC
>NZ_JBBMMD010000069.1:0-15032 GCF_037844525.1 Tepidibacter sp. Z1-5
CTAATCGCTCCAATAGCAATGGAAGAGGGATTAAGATTCGCTATCCGTGAGGGTGGAAGAACAGTAGGAGCAGGAGTAGTTGCTTCTATAATTGAATAATTAAAAAAAAAGAGAAGGATATCTTCCTTCTCTTTTTTTCTCGACGAATTGGGAAAAAATATAACAGTATATTTTTTTGAAAATAATTGACATAAGTATAGAAATGTGATACCTTTTATAAGGTAATACTTATAATACCAGTAATCTATGTGTGAAAATAATAGATTGCTTTAAGATATGGACAGGACAAATTAGGAGGTGTGCCAAATGAGAGTTAAAGTAATTTTAGCATGTACTGAATGTAAACAAAGAAATTACAATACAACTAAAAACAAGAAAAACAATCCAGACAGAATAGAATTAAAAAAATATTGTAGATTCTGTAAAACACATACTACTCACAAAGAAACAAAATAGTTTATAGAAGGATGTGACGTGGGAATGTCGGCTCAAACTAATACAAATTCGAATAAAGAAAATACTAAAAGCATAGGTAGATTCTTGAAAGAAACTAAAGGGGAACTTAAAAAAGTTCATTGGCCAAATAAAAAAGAGCTAACTAAATATACTGGAGTAGTTCTAATGACATGTCTTTTCATGACTGTATTAGTATGGGCGGTTGATTCCGGTATAGGATTCTTGTTAAAGCTTATGCTAAATAGATAATTCCGTAAAGGAGGTCAGTGTCATCTGATTTTAGGTGGATGGCAGTTAAAGATAATATGTCAGAATTGGAACAAGCCAGATGGTATGTTGTGCATACTTACTCAGGTCACGAAAATAAAGTTAAAGCCACTATTGAAAAAGCAGTTAAAACTAGAGGTATGGAAGATTTTATCCTAGATTTATCTGTTCCTACTGAAGAAATAGTAGAAACTAAAAATGGCAAGACCAAATCTAAACAAAGAAAAATATTCCCAGGATATGTTTTGATCAAGATGATCATAACTGATGAATCTTGGTATATAGTTAGAAACACTAAAGGAGTAACTGGATTCGTAGGTCCGGGATCTAAACCGGTTCCGTTATCTGAAGAAGAAGTTAAAACTATGGGTGTTGAAAAGACAACTTTAGAGATAGATTTCGAAGTTGGAGAAGCTATAACGGTTAAGTATGGACCGTTTGAAGGATTTATGGGAAATATTGAAGAAATAAATCTAGAAAAAGAAGTTGTAAAAGTATTAATATCGATGTTTGGTAGAGAAACTCCAGTTGAACTGGAATTCGATCAAATAGAGAAAATATAATTTAAAGAAACAAACATATCAAGGAGGTGTACTAAAATGGCTAAAAAAGTTATAGGACAAATAAAATTACAAATACCTGCAGGAAAAGCTACTCCAGCTCCACCAGTAGGACCAGCATTAGGACAACATGGTGTTAACATAATGGGATTCTGTAAAGAATTTAATGCTAAAACTGCAGATAAGGCTGGATTAATAATTCCGGTTGTTATAACAGTTTATCAAGATAGATCTTTCTCTTTTATAACAAAGACTCCACCAGCTGCAGTATTACTTAAGAAGGCTGTTGGTTTAGAATCAGCTTCTGGAGAGCCTAACAAGACAAAGGTTGCTACTATATCTAAAGATAAAGTAAGAGAAATAGCTGAGATGAAAATGCCTGACTTAAATGCTGCTACAGTTGAAGCTGCTATGAGTATGATAGCTGGAACTGCTAGAAGTATGGGTATCGTTGTAGAAGACTAATATTAACTTAAAAAGTGGGAGGTAAAATTACCGCTATAAACCACGAGGAGGTAAATGAAATGGCTAAAAAAGGAAAAAATTACTTAGAAGCTAGTAAGTTAGTTGATAAGAACAGATTATATGATGCTTCTGAAGCATTAGGATTAACAGTTGAAGCTGCTAAAGCTAAATTTGATGAAACAGTTGAAGCTCACATTAAATTAGGTGTGGATTCAAGACATGCAGACCAACAAGTAAGAGGAGCTGTGGTTCTTCCGCACGGAACTGGTAAAACAAAAAGAGTTTTAGTATTCGCTAAAGGAGAAAAAGCTAAAGAAGCAGAAGCAGCAGGAGCAGATTTTGTTGGAGCTGAAGAATTAGTTGCTAAGATCCAAGGTGAAAACTGGTTTGAATTTGATATAATTGTTGCAACTCCTGATATGATGGGTGTTGTAGGAAGATTAGGTAGAGTACTTGGACCAAAAGGTTTAATGCCGAATCCTAAGTCTGGAACAGTTACATTTGATGTTGCTAAGGCTATAGATGAAATAAAAGCTGGTAAAGTTGAATATAGATTAGATAAAACTAATATAATTCACGTTACAGTTGGAAAAGTTTCATTTGGAAAAGAAAAATTAGCAGACAACTTTGTAGCTTTAATGGAAGCTGTTATAAAAGCTAAGCCATCTGCTGCTAAAGGACAATATTTAAGATCTGTTACAGTAGCATCTACTATGGGTCCTGGAGTTAAAATAAACCCAGCTAGAGTTGCAGAATAATAAAAAAGCTTGACATAGATAAAAAAATGTTTTATAATAAAAAAGTTGAAAAAAATAAATGTTTTACCGTAGACAGTAGGTGCTTTACAGCTTAAACTTACCTACCGAGGTTTTCTATAAATTAATTAATTTAGAGAATAAAGCCTTTGTATGTCTACATACAAAGGCTTTTATAATGTACGGTGGAACATATAAAATAGACGAAGGAGGTGGAGACCTAAATGTCTAAGATTGTAGAATTAAAAGGACAAGTTGTTTCAGAAATAGCTGGAAAATTAGAAAAGTCTTCGTCAACTATAATTGTTGATTATAGAGGATTAACAGTGGAAGAAGTTACAGAACTTAGAAAGAAGTTCAGAGAAGCTGATGTAGAATACAAAGTTTACAAGAATACTCTTGTAAGAAGAGCAGCTAAACAAGTTGGAATCAACGATTTAAATGATGAAACATTAGTTGGACCAAATGCAATAGCTTTTGGATATGAAGATCCAGTTGCTCCAGCAAGAGTTATAAGTGATTTCATGAAAGATCATCCAAAACTAGAACTTAAAATGGGTATAGTTGAAGGTGAATTCTATGGAAAAGAACAAATTGAAGAATTCTCTAAGATTCCTTCAAGAGAAGTTCTTATTGCAAAATTACTTGGCAGCTTAAAAGCTCCAGTTTCAAACTTTGCATACTTAATAGATGCTTTAATCAAGAAGCAAGAAGGACAAGAAGCTTAATAAATTAACGTTTAATAAAATATCGGAGGTGCTTAAAAATGACTATAGAGCAAATTTTAGAAGCTATAGAGAATATGAAAGTTTTAGAATTAAATGAATTAGTTAAAGCTGCAGAAGAAAAGTTCGGAGTATCTGCTTCTGCGCCAGTAATGATGGCTGGAGCTGCTGGTGGAGCTGCTGCTGAAGAGAAAACTGAATTCGACGTAGTATTAGTTGAAGCAGGATCTTCAAAAGTAGGAGTTATCAAAGCAGTTAGAGAAATAACTGGACTTGGATTAAAAGAAGCTAAGGCTGTAGTAGACGGAGCTCCAAAAGCTGTTAAAGAAGGAGCTTCAAAAGAAGAAGCTGAGCAAATCAAAGAAAAATTAGAAGCTGCGGGAGCTAAAGTAGAAGTAAAATAATTTACTTTAGAAAAAAAGGTGCCAATTGGCACCTTTTTTTATGCGTTTTAAAAAAATCAAAAAATAAGCTTATAAAACATTCATAATTAAATTCGAAATGGACATAATAGAAAATAATGGAATGAATAAAAGAACTAAAAGTTTTATTTCTAATATAAAAAATCACATTAAACTCAATTAACATTTTTAATGAAAATATATTGACCTATTGACAAAAATGTGATAATATTATTGAATGCATTGGAATGGAAAAAAAATTGTTTTTAAGTTTTATTTTTATTATGAGAGGTGAAAATGGAATGCCACATCCTGTCACAATAGGTAGAAGAACAAGAATGAGCTTTTCTAAAATTAATGAAGTTGCAAAACTTCCCAACCTTATAGAAATTCAACTAGATTCCTATGATTGGTTTTTAGAAGAAGGACTAAAAGAAGTTTTTGAAGATATTTCGCCTATAGAAGATTACACAGGTAATCTTATCTTAGAGTTTGTAGATTATTCCCTAGATGAAAAACCTAAATACGAAGTAGAAGAATGTAAAGAAAGAGACGTTACTTACTCAGCACCGTTAAAAGTCAAAGTTAGACTTATAAACAAAGAAACGGGAGAAGTTAAGGAACAAGAAGTTTTCATGGGAGACTTCCCGTTGATGACTGAAAAAGGTACATTTATAATAAATGGAGCAGAAAGAGTAATCGTAAGTCAGCTTGTTAGATCACCTGGTGTATATTTTAGCCAAGAGAGGGATAAAACAGGAAAGAGACTGATTTCATCTACAGTTATACCTAACAGAGGAGCATGGTTAGAATATGAAACTGATTCTAATGACATAGTATCTGTTAGAGTTGATAGAACTAGAAAACAACCTGTAACTGTACTGCTAAGAGCTTTAGGTTTTGGAACGGATACGGAAATAATAGAACTTTTAGGTGAAGACGAGAGATTATATGCAACAATTGAAAAAGATAATACTAAGACAGTAGAAGAAGGTCTTATAGAAATATACAAAAAATTAAGACCAGGAGAACCTCCTACAGTTGAGAGTGCTTCTTCTTTATTAAATTCACTATTCTATGATGCTAAAAGATATGATTTAGCTAAAGTCGGAAGATATAAATTCAATAAAAAATTAGCTTTAGCATATAGAATCATAAACAAAATAGCGGCACAAGATATAGTTAATACAGAAACTGGAGAAGTTTTTGTAAAAGAAGGAGAAAAAATATCTATAGAACAAGCCAAATCTATACAAAATTCAGGAATAAATGTAGTTAAGGTTTATTCTGATGAAGATAAAGAAGTTAAAGTTATAGGAAATAACTTTGTAGATATAAAAGAACACGTATCATTTGATTTAAGTGATTTAAAAATAAAAGAAAAAGTTCACTACCCTACGTTAAAAGAAATACTAGATACATATAGTAGTGAAGAAGAAATAAAAGATGCTATAAAGGATAATATAAGAAAATTAATACCTAAACACATAATATTAGATGATATTATAGCCTCTATAAATTATCAATTTAACTTATTCCACAAAATAGGAAATATCGATGATATAGACCATTTAGGAAATAGAAGAGTAAGATCTGTTGGAGAATTGCTTCAAAATCAATTCAGAATAGGTCTTTCTAGAATGGAAAGAGTTATAAAAGAAAGAATGACAATACAAGATATAGAAGTTGCAACTCCTCAAGCATTAATTAACATAAGACCAGTTGCAGCGGCTATAAAAGAATTCTTCGGAAGTTCTCAGTTATCTCAATTCATGGATCAAACGAATCCATTATCGGAGCTTACACATAAGAGAAGATTATCAGCGCTTGGACCTGGTGGTCTTTCAAGAGAAAGAGCAGGGTTTGAGGTTCGTGACGTTCATCACTCTCACTATGGAAGAATGTGTCCTATAGAGACTCCAGAAGGTCCAAATATCGGACTTATCAACTCGCTTGGTACTTATGCTAAAATAAATGAATATGGATTCATTGAAGCCAGCTATAGAAAAGTAGATAAAGCAACTGGAGTAGTAACAAATGAGATACATTATTTAACTGCAGATGAAGAAGAGATATATGTAAGAGCGCAAGCTAATGAACCACTTGATGCTGAAGGAAGATTTGTAAACAAAAGAGTTACATCGAGAACAACTAATGGTATTGTTAAAGTGGTACCAAAAGATTTAGTTGACTATATGGATATATCTCCAAAACAAGTTGTTTCTGTTGCAACAGCTATGATTCCTTTCCTTGAAAATGACGATGCCAATCGTGCATTAATGGGATCGAACATGCAACGTCAAGCAGTTCCTCTAGTTAGGAGAGAATCTCCTATCATAGGAACTGGAATAGAGTATAGAGCAGCTAAAGACTCTGGAGCTGTTGTTGTAGCGAAAAACTCTGGAATTGTTGATAAATTAAGCGCGGATGAAATAGTTATAAAAAGAGAAGATGGAAACAAAGATAGATATAATATGCTTAAATTTAAGCGTTCTAACCAAGGAACATGTATAAATCAAACTCCTATAGTAAATAAGGGAGATAAGATTGAAAAAGGTGATGTTATAGCAGATGGACCATCTACAGACATGGGAGAAATCGCATTAGGTAGAAACTGTCTTATAGCATTCATGACTTGGGAAGGTTATAACTATGAGGATGCAATACTTATAAATGAAAGATTAGTAAGAGAAGATAGACTATCTACTATTCATATAGAAGAATATGAAGCAGAAGCAAGAGATACAAAACTTGGACCAGAAGAAATAACAAGAGATATACCTAATGTTGGAGAAGATGCTATTAAAAATCTAGACGATAGAGGAATAATTAGAATAGGTGCAGAAGTAAAATCTGGAGATATTCTAGTAGGAAAGGTAACTCCTAAAGGAGAAACTGAACTTACTGCAGAAGAAAGACTTCTTCGTGCCATATTCGGAGAAAAAGCTAGAGAAGTTAGAGATACTTCTTTAAAAGTTCCTCATGGTGAGTCCGGAATAATAGTAGATGTTAAGGTGTTTACAAGAGAAAACGGAGATGAATTGCCTCCAGGAGTAAATGAACTTGTAAGATGCTATATAGCTAAGAAGAGAAAAATAAACGTAGGGGATAAAATGGCTGGACGTCATGGAAATAAAGGGGTTATATCTAGAATTTTACCTGAAGAAGATATGCCATTTATGGAAGACGGAACACCAGTAGAAATAGTCCTAAATCCTCTAGGGGTTCCATCTCGTATGAACATCGGACAGGTCCTAGAAATTCATTTAGGTCTTGCAGCTAAATCATTAGGATGGCATGTTGCTACATCTGTATTTGATGGAGCAAAAGAGGAAGATATAAGAGCAGCTTTAAAAGATGCTAATTATCCTGAAGATGGAAAACTTAGACTATGTGATGGAAGAACAGGAGATGCATTTGACAATAGAGTAACTGTTGGATACATGTACATGTTAAAACTACATCACTTAGTTGATGATAAGTTACATGCTAGAAGTACAGGTCCTTACTCGTTAGTTACACAACAGCCTCTAGGTGGTAAGGCACAATTTGGAGGACAAAGATTTGGAGAGATGGAGGTTTGGGCTCTTGAGGCTTATGGTGCATCTCATACATTACAAGAAATACTAACGGTAAAATCAGATGATGTAATAGGACGTGTAAGAACATACGAAGCTATTGTTAAGGGTGAAAATATTCCTGAACCAGGAATTCCTGAATCGTTCAAAGTGTTAATAAAAGAGCTTCAAAGTTTATGTCTTGATGTAAAGGTATTAACAGAAGAAGACCATGAAATAGAAGTAAAAGAGTCTGTAGAAGAATATGAAGTTAATGAGAATTTTGAACCTATTATTTCTAGTGAACAAGATATAGAAGAATTAGAATCTATAGAAGAAGTTGATGAAGATCTTGAAATAGATTTTGATGAATCTTTATTAGAAAATGATTTAGATGAAGATGATTTAGATGAAGAATTTGATTTTTAATAAAATATAATAAAAGATGCTTAATGCTAGTTTGAATAAACTAGCATTAAGGCATTATAAAAAAAAATAAAGTTAATGAATTTAAATCCCAAAAAAAGAAGGGAGAGAACTCCTTGTTTGAATTAAATAATTTTGAGTCAATAAAAATAGCGTTAGCATCTCCTGAAAAGATAAGACAGTGGTCAAAGGGAGAAGTAAAAAAGCCGGAAACTATAAATTATCGTACTTTAAAACCAGAAAAAGATGGATTATTTTGTGAAAGAATATTTGGTCCAACTAAAGACTGGGAATGTCACTGTGGAAAATACAGAAGAGTTAGATATAAAGGTGTAGTATGTGATAGATGTGGAGTTGAAGTAACTAAGTCTAAAGTTAGACGTGAAAGAATGGCTCATATAGAGCTTGCAGCTCCTGTGTCTCATATATGGTATTTCAAAGGAATTCCAAGTAGAATGGGACTATTACTTGATATGTCGCCAAGATCGCTTGAAAAAGTTTTATATTTTGCATCTTATATAGTTATAGACGCAGGTGAAACTGGTCTTACGGAAAAACAGCTTTTAACAGAAAAAGAGTACAGAGATGCTCAAGATAAGTATGGAAATACATTCAAAGCAGGAATGGGAGCTGAAGCTGTAAAAGAACTTTTAGTTAAAATTGACCTGGAATCTTTGTCAAAAGAATTAAAATCAAAACTAAAAGATAGTACAGGACAAAAAAGAGTCAGAACTATAAGAAGAATGGAAGTTGTAGAAGCTTTCAAAAAATCTGATAATAAAGCAGAGTGGATGATACTTGATGTAATTCCTGTAATACCTCCAGATTTAAGACCTATGGTTCAATTAGATGGAGGAAGATTTGCAACTTCAGATTTAAATGACTTATACAGAAGAGTTATAAATAGGAATAACAGATTAAAGAGATTATTAGAATTAGGAGCACCTGATATAATTGTTAGAAATGAAAAGAGAATGCTTCAAGAAGCGGTAGATGCTCTTATAGATAATGGTAGAAGAGGTAGACCGGTAACTGGACCTGGAAATAGACCATTAAAATCTTTATCTGACATGTTAAAAGGAAAACAAGGACGTTTCCGTCAAAACCTTCTTGGTAAGCGTGTTGACTATTCAGGACGTTCTGTTATAGTGGTAGGACCAGAACTTAAATTTTATCAATGTGGTCTTCCTAAAAAAATGGCTTTAGAATTATTCAAACCGTTTGTAATGAATGCACTTGTATCAAAAGGATATGCTCATAATATAAAGAGTGCAAAAAGAATGGTGGAAAAAGTAAAATCAGAAGTATGGGATGTTTTAGAAGAAGTAATAAAAGGGCATCCAGTATTACTAAATCGTGCTCCTACTCTTCATAGACTAGGAATACAAGCTTTTGAACCAACTTTAGTAGAAGGTAAAGCTATAAAATTACACCCACTAGTTTGTTCGGCTTATAATGCGGATTTTGATGGAGACCAAATGGCAGTTCACGTACCTTTATCTGTTGAAGCACAAGCTGAGGCTAGATTCTTAATGTTGTCTCCTAACAATATATTAGCACCTAAGGATGGTTCTCCTATAACTACTCCAACTCAGGATATGGTACTTGGAAGTTACTACTTAACTATAGAAATTGATGGAGAAAAAGGAGAAGGAAGCATATTTAAGGATTATAACGAAATGCTTCTTGCATATAATACTGGAGCGGTTGGACTTCATACTAAGGTCAAAGTAAGAAAGAAATTAGAAGACAATAAATCTGTATTAGTAGAAAGTACTGTAGGTAGATTTATATTTAATGAAAATATACCTCAAGATTTAGGATTTGTCGATAGAAGTGAAAGTGAACATTCGTTAGAAGTAGACTTCTTAGTTGACAAAAAACAACTAGGAAAAATTATAGATAAATGTTTTAGAAAACATGGAAATACTATAACTGCTATAATGCTTGATGATATAAAAAATCTAGGATTTAAATTCTCGACAAGAGGAGCTATAAGTATCGCAGTTGCAGACATGATAATACCTGATGAAAAACCACAGTTAATATCAGCAGCTGAAGAAATGGTAGAGAAATATGAAAGAGCTTATAGAAGAGGTCTTATATCAAATGAAGAAAGAGAAGAAAAAGTTATAGAAACTTGGACTAATACTACTGAAGAAGTTACAGATGCTCTTATGAACAGCTTGGGTCGTTTAAATAATGTATTTATAATGGCTCATTCAGGAGCCAGAGGTAGTAAGAACCAAATAAGACAGCTTGGAGGAATGCGTGGTCTTATGGCCAATGCATCTGGTAAGACGGTAGAGATACCAGTTAAAGCCAATTTCCGTGAAGGTCTTACTGTACTTGAGTACTTTACATCTTCGCATGGTGCCAGAAAAGGACTAGCAGATACAGCGCTTCGTACAGCCGATTCAGGATACTTAACTAGAAGACTTGTTGATGTCAGTCAAGATGTTATAGTTAGAGAAGTTGATTGTGGAACACAAGAAGGTGTTTGGGTATCAGCATTTAAAGATGGAAATGAAGTAATAGAAGAATTATATGATAGAATAGTTGGAAGATATACTCTTGATGCAATAGTAGATCCTCAAACTAATGAAGTTTTAGTAGGAGCTGATTCTAAAATAGATGAAGATCATGCCAAAAGAATAATAGATGCAGGAATTGAAAAAGTGAAAATAAGATCTATACTTAACTGTAAAACTTCTCATGGAGTTTGTTCTAAGTGTTATGGACGAAATCTTGCTACTGGTAAAGAAGTTAATATAGGTGAGGCAGTAGGTATAATAGCTGCTCAATCTATAGGTGAGCCGGGTACACAGCTTACAATGCGTACTTTCCATACAGGAGGAGTTGCAGGAGGAGATATAACACAAGGTCTTCCGAGGGTAGAGGAGTTATTTGAAGCTAGAAAGCCTAAAGGACTTGCAATAATAACAGAAATTTCAGGTACTGTTCAACTTGATGAAACAGGAAAGCAAAAAGAAGTTACTATATTAAATGAATTTGGAGAAACAAAGACTTATTCAATACCTTATGGATCAAGAATTAAAGTTAAACAAGGACAATTTTTAGAAGCTGGAGATCCTATAACTGAGGGATCTATAAATCCGCATGACATACTAATGGTAAAAGGTGTTCTTGGAGTTCAAGATTATATAGTTAAAGAGGTTCAAAGGGTATATAGAATGCAGGGTGTTGACATTAATGACAAACACGTTGAAGTTATTGTTAGACAAATGCTATCTAAAGTTAAAATAGATGATCCAGGAGACACTGATTTGCTTCCAGGAGGACTTGTAGACATACTTGAATTTAATGCTGAAAATGAAAAAACAGTTGCAAATGAATTAAGACCAGCAGTTTCAAAGAGAGTTTTATTAGGAATAACTAAAGCATCTCTTGCTACTGAATCATTCTTATCTGCTGCTTCGTTCCAAGAAACAACAAGAGTATTAACTGAAGCGGCTATAAAAGGAAAAGAAGATAATCTGATAGGTCTTAAAGAAAATGTAATTATAGGTAAATTGATACCTGCAGGAACAGGAATGAAAAGATATAAGAATATAGCTATTGAAAAAGTAGAAGAATAAAAAATAGCTTAATTGACATGCTATATAGTATAATTAAATTTTGATAACACTAAAACATTACAATTCTTTTCTTTATCTACAGGATAAAGAAAAGAATTGTAAATTATAGGATAAAATTACAATAACGTTTTTTAAAGATATATTGACACTGGCCAGTATATAATGTTAAAATGTTAAAGTGTGCAAATTTAAGAAAGTGGACTTTTGAATATTTATCAGATTACACTTTAATCTTTTGAGTATTTAATAAGGAGGAAACTTTAATGGATTTACAAAGCTTAAAAAATGAAAAAAAAGTAATTGGCACCAAACAAGCAATTAGAGCCTTAAAAGAAAATAAGGTCAAAGTAGTTTTCATAGCACAAGACGCAGAAAAGCATGTTACAAAACATGTGGAAGAATTATCGAAACAAAATAACGTAGATACAATCTACGTTGATTTCATGGAGGAACTAGGCAGAAATTGTAATATACAAGTAGGAGCTGCCATAGTTGCTGTTTTGAAATAGTTGGCCGCTAACTAAAATATTGGAAGGAGGTGCGAACCATGCCAACAATAAATCAATTAGTTCGTAAAGGAAGAAAGGCAATAGAGAAGAAATCTACTGCTCCAGCTTTACAAAAAAGTTTTAACTCATTAAACAAAAAAACTACAAATACTAGTTCGCCACAAAAAAGAGGAGTTTGTACTTCTGTTAAGACAGTAACTCCTAAAAAGCCTAACTCAGCTTTAAGAAAGATTGCCAGAGTTAGATTAACTAATGGAATAGAAGTTACTGCTTATATCCCAGGAGAAGGACACAACTTACAAGAGCATAGTGTTGTTCTTATAAGAGGTGGAAGAGTTAAAGACTTACCAGGAGTTAGATACCACATACTAAGAGGTACTTTAGATACTGCTGGAGTTGAAAACAGAGGTCAATCAAGATCTAAGTATGGTACTAAAAAGCCTAAGGTTAAAAAATAATTTAAAAAAGATAATTTGAAAAATCGTTCGGTGCTTTAAATATATATAAATATTTACGGCATCACGGCAAATAATAAGTTTGTCGAGTACCGATGATCTAAAAGAGATTAAGGAGGGAAGTATAATGCCAAGAAAAGGTAATGTTCCAAAAAGAGAAATTTTACCTGATCCGATATACGGAAGTAAGGTTGTTACTAAATTAATAAATAACTTAATGTTAGATGGTAAAAAAGGGAAGTCACAAAATATTGTGTACGGAGCTTTTGAACTTATAAAAGAAAGAACTGGAGAAGAGGCATTAGAAGTTTTCGAGAAAGCTATGAATAACATAATGCCAGTGCTTGAAGTTAAAGCTAGACGTGTTGGAGGAGCTAACTATCAAGTACCAATTGAAGTAAGACCAGAAAGAAGACAAACTTTAGGTCTTAGATGGTTAGTTAAGTATACTAGAGCTCGTGGAGAAAAGGGCGCAGTAGAAAAATTAGCTAAAGAAATAATGGATGCTGCTAACAATACAGGAGCATCAGTTAAGAAGAAAGAAGATACTCATAAAATGGCAGAGGCTAATAAGGCATTTGCTCATTACAGATGGTAAAATATATAGAAACTGATAAAGTTCATATCAGAAAGGAGGATACCTGTGGCTAGACAATTTCCTTTAGAAAAAACTAGAAATATAGGTATAATGGCCCATATAGATGCAGGAAAAACTACTACTACTGAAAGAATTCTGTTCTATACTGGCGTTACTCGTAAAATAGGAGAAACTCATGAAGGAGCTTCTCAAATGGACTGGATGGAGCAGGAGAAAGAAAGAGGTATAACAATTACTTCGGCTGCTACAACTTGTCAATGGAATGGAAATAGAATAAATATAATAGATACTCCCGGACACGTAGACTTCACTGTTGAGGTTGAAAGATCTCTTCGTGTTCTTGATGGATCAGTTGCAGTTTTCTGTGCAAAGGGTGGGGTTGAACCTCAATCAGAAAATGTATGGAGACAAGCTGATACTTATGGAGTTCCAAGAATTGCATTTGTAAACAAAATGGATAGAACAGGTGCGGATTTCTTCAACGTTGTAGAAATGATGAAGGATAGATTAGGAGCTAATGCAGTTGCGGCTCAATTACCAATAGGTAATGAAGAGGAATTTAGAGGTATTGTTGATCTTGTTGAAATGAATGCAAGAATATACAAAGATGACTTAGGTCAAGATATGGAAACTGTAGAAATACCTGAAGATTTAAAAGATCAAGCCCAAGAATATAGAGAAGCATTAGTTGAAACTGTTGCTGAAACAGATGAAGAGTTAATGATGAGATATTTAGAAGGCGAAGAAATATCTAATGAAGAATTAAGAGTTGCTTTAAGAAAAGCTGTTATCGCTTGTGAAGTAAACCCAGTATTCTGTGGTACTGCTTATAAGAACAAAGGGGTACAGTTATTATTAGATGCAGTTATAGATTACATGCCATCTCCACTTGAAGTACCAGCTATAACTGGTATAACTCCAGAGGGAGAGGAAGAATCTAGACCATCTTCTGATGAAGAACCTTTTGCAGCTTTAGCATTCAAGATAATGGCAGATCCATTTGTTGGAAAGCTTGCTTTCTTTAGAGTTTATTCTGGTGTATTAGCAGCTGGTTCTTATATAATCAACTCTACTAAGAATAAAAAAGAAAGAGTTGGACGTATATTACAAATGCATGCTAACTCAAGAGAAGAAATCTCTGAAGTTTATGCAGGTGATATAGCTGCAGCTGTTGGACTTAAAGATACTACTACTGGAGATACTTTATGTGATCCAAATCATCCAATTGTTCTTGAGTCAATGGAATTCCCAGAGCCTGTTATTTCGGTTGCTATAGAACCTCAATCTAAGGCAGCTCAAGAAAAAATGGGTATAGCTCTTCAAAGACTTGCTGAAGAGGATCCAACTTTTAGAGTTCGTACTGATGAAGAAACAGGACAAACTATAATATCTGGTATGGGTGAACTTCACCTTGAGATTATAGTAGATAGAATGTTAAGAGAATTCAAAGTAGAAGCTAACGTTGGAGCTCCACAAGTTGCATACAGAGAAACTATTACTCAAGAAGTTGATATTGATCATAAATACTCTAAGCAATCTGGTGGTAGAGGTCAGTATGGTCACGTTAAGATTAAAGTTAGACCTACTGAGCCAGGAGTAGGCTATAAGTTTACTAATAAGGTAGTTGGGGGATCAATCCCTAAAGAATACATTGGACCAATTGATACTGGTATCCAAGGAGCTATGGAAGCGGGTATTGTAGCAGGATATCCAGTTGTAGACGTTGAAGTTGAATTATATGATGGTTCTTACCATGATGTCGATTCATCTGAGATGGCCTTCAAAGTTGCAGCTTCTATGGCATTTAAAGAAGCTATGAGAAAAGCAAGCTCAATTCTTCTTGAGCCATACTTCAAAGTAGAAGTAGTAACTCCAGAAGATTACATGGGAGATGTAATGGGTGACTTAAACTCTAGACGTGGTAGAATAGAAGGAATGGAAGCTAGATCAGGTGCACAAGTAATAAATGCATATGTTCCACTTTCAGAAATGTTTGGATATTCGACAACTTTAAGATCAATGTCTCAAGGTCGTGCGACATATACAATGATATTCGATCACTATGAGCAAGTTCCAGCATCTGTTGCTAAAAAAGTAGCAGAAGGAAAATAATATAAAAAAATGGTAGGGATATAAAAATCCCTACCTTAATATAAGGAGGAATAAAAAATGGCAAAAGCTAAATTTGAAAGAACTAAACCGCATGTTAACATCGGAACAATAGGACACGTTGACCACGGTAAAACAACATTAACAGCA